>NZ_JBFBBZ010000003.1:0-242745 GCF_040682935.1 Amycolatopsis sp. NPDC051061 | reverse complement strand
CCTCCCCGCATCCTAACCGCTTCCCCCCCCCGGTCCAGGGCGCCGCTATTCACAATGGCGGGACCCCCCACCCGGGGAATGAGTCATTCGCGACGCTCGCCGCGGCGGCTCGGCCCCCGCGCGTCAGAGCTTCAGCGGTAGCGAAGCGGGGCGCCAGGTCCCGCCGTCGGGTGCGCGAGGCACGTCGTCGACAGCCAGCGCGAGATCCGGGAAGCGACTGAACAACGCCGAGAGCGCCACCTCCGTCTCCACCCGGGCGATCGAGGCACCCAGGCAGAAGTGCGGGCCGTGCGAGAACCCCAGCTGCGCCGGCCCTTCACGGGTGACGTCGAGCCGATCGGCATCGGGGAACACCCGCGGGTCACGGTCGGCGGACACCATTGCGGCCGTCACCCGCTCGCCCGCGCGGACCAGCTGCCCGCCGAACTCGACGTCTTCGCGCGCGAACCGCGGCGTGGTCAGCAGCTGCGGGCTGCAGAAGCGCATCAGCTCCTCGACCGCACCCGGCCACAGACCCGGGTCGGCGCGCAGGGCCGCGAGCTGATCGGGCTGCCGCAGCAGGGCTTCGACGGCGTTCGCGATCAGGTTCACCGGCGTCTGGCCGGCCAGCACGAGGTGCCAGACCAGCGTGACCAGTTCGGTGTCGGTGAGCCGGTCGTCGTCCTCGGCGCGCACGAGGTCGCCGATGAGGTCGTCGCCCGGCTCGGCCCGGCTGCGCGCCACCGCGTCCTTCGCGCCCTCGATGATCGCCGGGATCGCCGCGGCGAAGTCCGGGCCCACGCCGCCGGCGACCGCGGCGCCGTACTCCCGCCAGCGCGACCGATCGGCGTCGGGGATGCCGGCCATCTCGCAGATGACGTCCATCGGCAATGGCCGCGCGAAGTGCGGCACCAGGTCGACGACGCCGTCCTCGGCGTGCGCGGGCAGCTCGTCGAGGAGCCGTTCGGTGAGCGCCGCCAACCGCGGGCGTAGCCGCGCGGCGCGCTTCGGGGTGAACGCCGGTGCCACGAGCCGGCGCAGCCGCAGGTGCTCGGGCCCGTCCTGCTCGGCCATCGTCCGCATGTACTCCAGGCAGTGCGCCGGGATGCCCGGCGGGCGCATGAAGCTCTCCGCCCGGACCTCGAACCGCGGGTCGGCCAGCATCGCGCGTGCCTCGGTGTAGCGGGTCAGCGCCCAGAACGGGCCGAAGCCGGGGATGACGAGCTTGGCCAGCGCGCCGGCTTCCCGCGCCCGGTCGTAGGCGGTGAACGGGTCAGTCAGGACCTTCGGGTCGGTCAGGTCGATCTCGGGGATCATCCGCCACTCCAGATGTCGATAACAGATGTTCTAATCATCTCAGTGGTCACGGTATCTTGGCTCGCGACGCCGCGGCAAGGAGGACGATGGTCAGGCTCAGCAGGACCGAGACCCAGGAACGCAACCGCGCGAAGGTCCTGGCCGCCGCCCGCGATGAATTCGCCGGACGCGGCTTCCGCGACGCGAAGATCGACGTCATCGCCGAACGCGCCGAACTCACCCGCGGCGCGGTCTACTCCAACTTCCCCGGCAAACGGGCCCTCTACTTCGCGGTCCTGGCCGACCTGGCCGAACGCGCGCCCCGCTACGCCGCCCCGCCGCGGGACGCAAGCGCGGCCGACGTCCTCGCCGCGTTCGCCCGCGCCTGGGTCGCGCGCCTTCCCCTGGCCACCGACAGCGAAAGCGGAGACGCCCGCCTCGGCCGCGACCTGCTGCCCGAGATCCTCGCCGACGAGCACACCCGCCTGCCGTTCGCGCAGCTCATGCGCGTCGACGCCATCCTGCTCGGGCTCGCCCTGGAACGGCTTCGCCCCGGACGGCGCCTGGTCCGCGTCGCCGAAGCCGCCCTCACCACGCTGCACGGCGCGAGCCAGCTCGCCGCCGCCGCGCCCGGCTTCGGCGAGCCGTTCCACATCGTCACCGCCTGCACCGCGCTGCTCGACCTGAACCTCGACGACGACTGGCCCGCGACCCCGCCGATCACGAGCCAAGCCCGGCCCGCCGACGCACCGTGGACCCCGCCGCCGGTCACCGACCTGCTGACCGGCGAACCGTTCCGGCCCGGCGACGGCGTCGTCACGATCCTCGGCCTGCACCGCGCGTCCGCCTTCGAAGAGGCCGTGCGCACGGGCGCCGACGTCACCGTCGTGCTCGTCACCAGCGACCCCGGCGAACTCGCCCCCTTGGCCCGGCTCGCCGTCGCCGACCTGCGCGGCTGCCTCGACCAGGCGATCGTGCCCCCGGCCCGGCCCCGGTTGCGGCTCGTCTGCGACGCCACCGGCGAGCTCGCCGCGGCCGCCGGCGTCACCGCGGTCAGCGACGCCACCGAGACGGCCGTCCGCGTCGAAAGCGGCCGGATCGTCGCGCGCGCCGAGGGGTACGGCGCCTGCCACGCGGCGGCCGTCGAGTAGGAGCCGCTGTCGATTCCCGGCCCGGCCGTTCGTCGGGTGGGTGAACCGGCACCGAGGGAAGGAGCGGCGGTGGACGTCGAGACCGCGGTTGCGGAGGCGTTCCGCGAGGAGTGGGGCCAGGTCGTGGCCACGCTCATCCGGATCACCGGTGACTGGGACCTCGCCGAGGAATGCGCTCAGGAGGCGTTCGCCCTCGCGCTGCGCACCTGGCCCCGCGACGGTGTCCCGAAGCGGCCCGGCGCCTGGCTGACCACCGCCGCCCGCAACCGCGCCACCGACCGGCGCCGCCGCGAGACCGCGGGCGCCGCCAAGCTCCGGGAGGCCGCCCTGATGCACGTCCCCGACGGTCCCGATCTCGACGACAGCGGCGTCACCGACGACCGGCTGCGGCTCATCTTCACCTGCTGCCACCCGGCTCTGGCCACCGAAGCCCAGGTCGCGCTGGCGCTGCGCACGCTGGCCGGGCTCTCCACCGCCGAGATCGCCCGCGCCTTCCTCGTCCCGGAAGCCACCATGTCCCAGCGGCTGGTGCGGGTGAAGCGCAAGATCCGCAACGCCGGCATCCCTTATCGCGTCCCGCCCGCGCACCTGCTGCCCGAACGCACCGCCGCCGTCCTCGGCGTGCTGTACCTGACGTTCAACGAGGGCTACTCGGCCAGCGCCGGGCCCGACCTGCTGCGCCCCGACCTCGCTGCCGAAGCGATCCGGCTCGCCCGCGTACTGGCGCAGCTCATGCCCGACGAACCCGACGTGCTCGGCCTGCTCGCGCTGATGCTGCTCCAGCACGCCCGGCGCGCCACTCGCGTCGACGCCGGACAGCTCGTCCCGCTCGAGGAACAGGACCGCACCCGCTGGGACGCGGGCGAAATCGCCGAAGGCACCCAGGTCCTGGAGACCGCGTTGCGCCGGCGGCGGCCGGGGCCGTACCAGATCCAGGCCGCCATCGCCGCCTGCCACGCCACCGCCGCCCGGCCCGCCGACACCGACTGGCCCCAGATCGCCGGCCTCTACCGTGAACTGCGCAAGCACGTGCCGAGCGCCGTCGTCGAGCTCAACCGGGCCGTCGCGGTCGGCATGGCCGACGGCCCGCTCGCCGGGCTCGCGCTGCTCGACGCGCTGACCATGGACGGCTACCACCTGCTGCCCGCCACCCGCGCCGACTTCCTCCGCCGCCTCGGCCGCCACGCCGAAGCCGCCGACTGGTACGCCCAAGCCCGCGACCTCGCACCCACCGAGGCCGAACGCACGTACCTCACGAGAAGAATCTCCGAAGCGGTGTCGGTCTCCGGCGGTCCCGTTCGTCGGTCGGGCGAACCCCGACCACCGGAGGAAAGCCCATGACCAGCCTCGCCGTCTCCGGCGCCACCCTCACCTACGACGTCACCGGAAGCGGTCCCGTGCTGCTGCTGGTCCCCGGCGGCCCCGCCGACGCCGCGGTGTTCACGCACATCCGGCCGGTGCTGGCCGAGGACCACACCGTCGTCACCTACGACCCGCGGGGCCTCGGCCGCAGCCCGCTCGACGGCGCACCCGGCGACGACACGATCCGCGAGCACGCCGACGACGTCCACCGGCTGCTCGCCGAGGTCGGGCCCGCGGACGTCTTCGCCAGCAGCGGCGGTGCCATCACGATGCTCGACCACGTCGTCCGGCACCCCGATGACGTCCGCACGGTCGTGCTGCACGAACCGCCGGTCAGCCGTTACCTGCCCGCCGGAGCCGTCGACGGGCCCGACATCCCCGCGCTGTTCCGCGACCAAGGCCTCGACGCGGCCTTCCCCGCGTTCATGGCGCTCGTGGGTGTCGACCCCGTGCCCCCGCTCGACCCGCGCGGCGAAGGCAACTTCACCTACTTCTTCCACCACTTGATGGCCGCCACCGGCGCCTTCGAACCCGATCTCGACGCGCTCCGGGCGACCTCCGCGCGGCTGGTCGTCGGCGTCGGCGAGAAGTCCGCCGGATCGACCGCCCACGAAACCGGCGCCGGGCTCGCCGCCGCCCTCGGCCTGCCGGCCATCGAGTTCCCGGGCGACCACGGCGGGTTCGCCACGGAACCGGAAGCCTTCGCCGCGCGCCTGCGCGAAGTACTGGAAGGACGCTGAAATGCGCTACCTGCTGATGATCGCCGGCGACGAAACCGCCGAAGAGCACCAGTACGACGGGTGCGACGGCTGGGGCGAGGACCTGGCCCGCCGCGGCAAGATCCACGGCGGGGGCGGCCTGCGCCCGCCGTCGGAAGCCACGACGATCCGCGTCCGCGACGGCGAAGTCCTGCTCACCGACGGCCCGTTCACCGAGGCCAAGGAACAGATCGGTGGCTACGTCGTCCTCGACTGCGACGACCTCGACGAAGCCCTCGAGATCGCGGCCAAGCACCCCGCCGCGACCTACGGCAGTATCGAAGTCCGCCCGATCTTCGTCGGAGAGGAACCCTGATGCCGTCCGTCGTGGACCGACCGGCCCAGCGCTACGTCGCCGAGCGCGCCACCCTCGGCATCGAGGAGTTCCCGCGCATCGCCGACCGGCTGCCGCCCCTCATCGGCACGCTGGCCGGCCACGGGATCGTCCCGGCCGGGGCGCCGTTCTTCCGCTACCGCGTGCTGCACCCCGGCAGGCGGTTCACCGTCGAGGCCGGCGTCCCGGTCGAAGGCGGGTTCACCCCGGAGGAGCCCGCCTTCGCCGGTGAGCTGCCCGCCGGGAAGTACGTCCTCGAAACCTACGTCGGCGCCCCCGACGGCCTGACCGCCGCCACCGCGGCGGTCTTGAGCTGGGGTGCCGCCGATGGTGTCACCTGGGACGTCACGGAAGGCCCCGACGGCGAGGAGTGGGGCGGCCGCCTGGAAGTCCTGCGCACCAACCCCCTGGAAGTGCCCGACCCCGCGGAGTGGGTCACCGACCTGCTCTTCCGCCTCGCCTGAAAGTTCGTGAAGGCCACCTTGAGGAACTACAAGTTCCTCAAGGTGGCCTTCACGAACTTGCTGTCAGCCGCGGCCGGTGAGCACGGCGGCGACCAGGCAGCCGAAGCCTGCCGTGCTCACCACGGCCCGCAGCACGTTCCAGCGCACCCAGGCCGCCTCGAAGTTCGCCCGTACCGCCGCGTAGTCGTCGCCGCCGGATTCCAGCGCGTTGTTGAGCGGGATGTTCAGCGCCCCGGTGATCACGATCATCGCCACCAGGCACGCGAACCCGGCGATCACCCACGGCCGCGGCCCGGGGTCGAGGAAGATCGCCACGCCCGCCAGCACCGGCGCACCCAGGAACGTCAGCATGAAGACCGGGTTGACGATCGCGACGTTGATCCCGCGCATCGCCTCCACGAACGTCTTGTCGTCGCCCCGCGCCAGCCCCGGCAGCACCGAGCACGCGTAGGCGTAGAACAACCCGGCGATCAAGCCGGCCGCGATCAGCGCGGCCACCAGCACCACAGTGGACATCGGTCGCACCCTCCCCTTCATCGCGCCCAGACGCCGGTTGCCGCCGCGTCCCGCGCGAAGCCGGCGAAGTCCGTGGCCGGGCGCCCCAGCACCCGCTCGACGTCGTGGGTCACCGACTCGTTGCGGCCGTCGAGCACCCGCGCGAACAGCTCGGTCAACGCCCCGGCCTCCTCCTCCGGCACGCCGTACTCGACCGCCGCGGCGGCGTACTCCTCCGCGGAAACCGGAACATAGCGGACATCCCGCCCCGACGCGGCAGAAATATCCGCGGCCGCGTCGGCGAAACTCAGCAGCCGCGGCCCGGTCAGCTCGTACAGCTGTCCCGCGTGGCCCGGCTCGGTCAGCACCTTCACCGCGACGTCGGCGATGTCGCGGACGTCGACGAACGGCTCGGTCACCGTGCCCGCCGGCAACGCGATCTCCCCGCCGCGCACGGCCTCCAGGAGGAAGTGCTCGCTGAAGTTCTGTGCGAACCAGCTGCACCGCAGGACCGTCCAGCCGGTCCCGGCGTCGGCCACGATCCGTTCGCACGCCTCGGCTTCCTCCTCGCCGCGGCCCGACAGCAGGACCAGGTGCCGGGCGCCGTGGGCGACCGCCAGCTCGGCGAACGCGCGGATGTCGGCGGCCGCCTCGGGCACCACCAGGTCGGGGTAGTAGGTCAGGTAGACGGCGTCGATGTCCTTCAGCACCGGCGCCCAGGTCTCGCGGTCACCCCAGTCGAACGGCGGCGCCCCACGGCGCGACGTGATCCGCACCGGCAGGCCGCGCTCCCGCAGCCGATCCGCCACGCGGCGCCCGGTCTTGCCGGTGCCGCCCACCACCAGGAAGTTCGTTGTCATGGCAGTGAGTCAACCGGCGCTCGGTGAGACTCTCCATAGTTCAAGGCCTCGATCGCATGTTCCAGCGTCTACACTTCCGGGCATGGACCCGCTCGCCGCGCTCCTCGACGGCCCCCGCGCCCACGGCGCGTTCCTGCTGCGCTCGGTGCTCACCCCGCCGTGGTCCCTGCGCATCGAGGACGAAGCACCGCTGACCGTTGTGTCGGTCGTGCGCGGCGAAGCGTGGATCGTGCCCGACGCGGGCGAGAGCGTCCTGCTCGGCGAAGGCGACGTCGCGATCGCCCGCGGCCCGGATCCGTACCTGGTCGCCGACCACCCTTCGACGCCGCCGCAAGCACTGATCCTGCCCGGCCAGGAGTGCCGCACCCCCGACGGCAGGCACCTCACCGACTACGCCGACCTCGGCGTCCGCACCTGGGGCACCGGCGGCCCGGTCGTGCTGCTCACCGGCACCTACGGCATGGAAGGCGAGATCAGCAAGAAACTCCTGGCCGCGTTGCCGGCGCTGATCGTCCTGCGCGCGGCCGACTGGCCGACGCCCCTGGTCGGGCTGCTCGCCGGGGAGATCGGCCGGGACGTGCCGGGGCAGGAAGCCGTCCTCGACCGGCTGCTCGACGTCCTGCTGATCGCCGCGCTGCGCGCGTGGTTCGACCGGCCCGACACCACCGCGCCCGCCTGGTACCGCGCCCACGACGACCCGGTCGTCGGACAGGCGTTGCGACTGCTGCAGCACCAGCCCGGCGAGCCCTGGACGGTCGCCAAGCTCGCGGCCAACACCGGCGTCTCCCGGGCCGCGCTGGCCCGCCGGTTCGCCACGACGGTCGGCGAGACGCCGATGGCCTACCTCACCGGCTGGCGGCTCGCGCTCGCCGCGGACCTGCTGCGCCAGCAACCGGACGCCACGATCGGGGCGGTCGCCCACCAGGTCGGCTACGGCAGCGCGTTCGCCCTCAGCGCGGCCTTCAAGCGCGAGTTCGGCATCAGCCCGCAGCGGTACCGGACGGCGTGAGCGGCACGGTCATTCCAGCGCCTCGCCCAGCCGGTCCAGCCACTCGCCGGTGCCCTGCTCGCGCCACTCCGGCTGCTCGGCGTCGTCGAGGAGGGTGTCCTGCTCGGTCAGGACCAGGCGGGTGCCGTCGCCTTCGCCGATCAGCTCCACCGTCGTGATCGAGACCGTGGCGAGCGTCTTGCCGCCGCTCAGCGTCGTGGAGTAGACGATCCGCTGCTCCGGCACGATGTCGTGGTAGATCGAGAGGACCGACATCGGCGTGCCGTCCGGGCCCGCGGCGTCGACGGTCTCGCGGCCGCCGACGCGGAAGTCCAGCTCATGGGTCCCGTCGGGGACGAACCACCGGGTCTTGGTGGCCGGGTCCGCCCACGCGGCGAACACCCGCGCCGGCGGGACGGGGTAGGTGCGTTCGAGGGTGAAGGTGGTGTGCTTGACGGTCATGTCGGGCTCCCATCAGAGGGGTCGGGCGGTTCGGCGAGGAAGTCGCCGAGCCGGTCGAGCGTGCTTTCCCACGTGGTGCGTTGCCGGCCCAGCCAGTGCTCGCCGCCGCGCAGCAGCTCCGGTTCGATCCGGCAGGTGCGCACGCGGCCGGCTTTTTCGGATCGCACGATCCCGGCGGATTCGAGCACTTGGAGGTGCTGCACGACGGCGGCCAGCGACATGGTCAGCGGCTCGGCGAGCTCACTGACCGACGCCGGCCCCCGCACGAGCCGCTCCACCAGCGCCCGCCGCGTCCGGTCGCCCAAGGCGCGGAACACCAGGTCCAGCTCATGGTCAAGCATGTACTTAAGTATGCGTCCTTGGGTGAAATAGTCAAGTAACTACTTAAGCATTGCCGCGACGTCGTCGGGCAGTTCGGCGTTCGGAAGGCCTCGTAGGACGGCGAGCGCCCTGGTCAGCGCGCGCTCGGCGTTGTCGGCTCGGCCGGCGTGGACGCGGAGTTCGGCGCCGAGGCTCGTGGTGGTCTCGTGCATGGACCGGACGGTTTGCTCGTGCGCGGCCTGCGCCTCGGCGAGCCGCTGGTCGAACGTGGCCCGCAAGCGCTCAGCGTCTTCGTGTGCCTGGGCCAGGGCGGCTCGGTGGGCAGTTGCTGCCTTGGACAGCTCTTCGCGGGCCGCGTCGAGTCGCCCAGCGGCCGCTTCGGCGCGCGATTCGGCCGCGTCGAGGCGTCGGGTCGCCGTCTCGACGCGGACCTCCGCGGCTTCGGCGCGAGTGGTGGCGGCCTGGGCGCGGCCGCGTTCTTCGTCGAGGGCCTCTCGCGCGGCCGCGAGTTCGGCGGTCAGGGTGGCGATCACCGCGGCGCGCTCACCGGCCAAGGCGGCGGTGGCATCCGCTCGCTCGGCGACCCGCCCGAGTTCGTCCCGCACCGCGGCCAGCTGCCCTTCCGCGCGCTGCTGCTCCTGCACCGCGGCCCGGTGGGCAGCACTGCTCTCGTCCCGTTCCCTCCGCGCCGCGGCCGCCTCCTTCTCGGCGGCCGCCGAGACCTGAGTGGCGTCCTCGGCGGCTTCGCGGGCCTGCGCGGCTTCGGCGTCGGCGAGCCCACGCTGGCGGCGGTGGTCGTCGGCCTCGAGCAGGGCCGCGTCCCGTTCGGCGAGAGCGGCGGCCGTGGTGGCTTCCAGCTGGTGACGCAGGGTCGTGAGCGTCTCGACGAGCCCCCGCGCGGGTTCGAGCACCCGGTCGACCTGACCGGCGAGCGCGGTGACGGCGGTGTCGTCCAGTTCGGTGTCGCTCTCCCGCAGCGACTCGGCGTCCGACAGGACGGCTTCGGCGTCGCGGCAGTTGAGGTTCCGGCGTCCCCAGGTCTTCCCGTCCTGGCAGAACCGAGCGCGGCTCCCCCGGCCCACTGTCGGCGGCAGCGGCGCTCCACAACGCCGGTACTCGCAAATTCGGGGCTGACCTGCGTCTTCTGTCATGATCGGAAGTCTAGCAAAGCTTCTAATCAGAACTAAAAGTAGCTGTTCAAAATTAGAAGATAAGATGCTAGCTATCTGGGTTGGGATAAGGTCACATATCCAAACTCAGAACACGCTGGAAGACCGAGGGTGTGATGAGGGCGGATCGGAGGGCCTCGAAAACTAGGACCCCCCTTGATGTCAACCGCGAGTTGACGCTGTGGCCCGCTTCCGTTCCAGGAGGGCCCGCTCGGCCGAGTTGTGGGTCAGTTCGATCGCCGCGGTGTAGGCGGCCACCGCTTCCCCGCGCCGGCCGACCCGGTCCAGAAGGTCCGCGCGGATCGCGTGACACAGCGGGAACCGCGCCAGCTCCAGCTTTTCGACCAGGGCCAGCGCCGCTCCAGGACCGTCGACCTCGGCGACCGCCACCGCGCGGTTCAGCGCCACCACCGGCGTCGGCGTGACGGCCAGCAGCTGGTCGTAGAGGGCCTTGACCTGGGACCAGTCCGTGGGCGCGTCGCTGTGGACGGCCTGGATCGCCGCCTGGATCTGGTACGGGCCCGGCTGGTTGCGGCGCAGGCAGCGGCGGACGATCTCCTGGCCCTCGGCGATCAAGGCCGCGTCCCAGCGCGAAGCATCCTGGTCGGCCAGCAGCACCAGGTCACCGGAAGCGGTGGTGCGGGTGGCGCGGCGGGAGTCGATCAGCAGCATCAGCGCCAGCAGGCCCCACACCTCCGGCTCGTCGGGCATCAGCCCGGCCAGGACGCGGGCGAGCCGGATCGCCTCGCGGCACAGGTCGTCGCGGACCAGGTCCTCCCCCGCGCTCGCCGTGTAGCCCTCGTTGAAGATCAGGTACAGCACGCCGAGCACCGCGAACAGCCGCGCCGGCAGGTCGGCGTCCTGGGGGACGCGGTACGGGATGCCCGCGTCGCGGATCTTGTTCTTCGCCCGGACGATCCGCTGGGCCATCGTCGGCTCGGCCACCAGGAACGCGCCGGCGATCTCCGCGGTGGTCAGGCCGCCGAGCAGCCGCAGGGTCAGCGCGACCTGGGTGGGACGGGCCAGCGCGGGGTGGCAGCAGGTGAAGATCAGCCGGAGCCGGTCGTCGGGCACGGCGCCCTCCTCGACGGGCTCAGTTTCGGCATGTAGCAGAGCCGCCTGGGCGTGCTTGTCCTCCCGGGCGGCTTCCCGGCGCAGGCGGTCGATGGCCCGGTTGCGGGCGGTCGTGATGATCCAGCCCGCCGGGCTCGGCGGCACCCCGGCGGCCGGCCACCGCCGGACGGCCTCGGCGAACGCGTCCTGCACGGCCTCCTCGGCGACGTCGATGCTCCCGAAGACCCGCACCAGCACCGACACCGCGCGGCCGTACTCCGCGGCGAAGACCTCCTCGACGCTCATCCCGCGAACGGCCGCACCTCGACCGGCAGCGGCGCGACGGCGTCGGCGAGCCGCCCGCCCCAGGCGAGCGCCGCGTCGAGGTCGGGCGCGGTGATGATCGTGAACCCGCCGAGGTGCTCCTTGCCTTCGGCGAACGGGCCGTCGGTGACGAGCGTGTCGCCGTCGTCGGCGCGCAGCACGGTGGCCGTGGACGGCGGGTGCAGCCCGCCGGCGAACACCCAGGCCCCGGCCGCCTTGAGGTCGGTGTTGAGGGCGTCGAGCTTCTTCGTGATCCCGTCGAGGACTTCCGGCGGCGGGGTGGGCCCGTCGGGCTGGTAGATGCTGAGCAGGTACTGCTTCACGCCGTCTCCCTCGGTCGGTGCTTTCCCCGCTGACACGAACGGCGCCCGGCCGGATCGACAGCGTCCCGGGAGAATGATCCCGTAATCTTCGGCGCGTGCCCGAGCTCGAACCGGTGACCGATGCCGCCCTCGCCGCCGCGAGCCCGCAGGACCGGCTCGCCCTGCTCGATGCGGCCGCCACGCGGCACGTCGACGGGCAACGGCCGCCGAACACGCTCAAGGCCTACGCCCAGGACTGGCAGGTGTGGCAGGACTACACCGCCGAAGCCGGGATCCCGCCGTTGTCGGCGTCGATCGGCGCGCTGACCGGGTTCGTCGTCTGGCTCGAACGCGGCCGCACGCTGCGTCCGGATGAACGCGTCGTGGCCGAGGTGCCCGAACGGGCCGCTCCGGCGGCGCCGTCGACGATCGAACGGCGGCTCACCGGCGCGCTCGCCGGGCTGCGGCACCACAAGGTCGTCGTCGATCCCGAAGCGAGCCGTGCCGCGTGGCGCGCGCTGAAGGGGTACCGGCAGCGGCTGGCGCGCGAAGGGGTCCAGCGCGGCCGCGGCAAGGCCACCATGGTCACGCTCACCGACCTGCGGGCGATGTCACGAGCCTGCCCGGACACCCTCGCCGGCGCCCGCGACCGCGCGATGCTGCTGATCGGGTTCCCCATCGCCGCCCGCTGCTCCGACCTGGCGAACCTGCTGGTCACCGACGTCGAGCCGGTCGACGACCGGGGGCTGGCGGTGACCGTGCGGCACGGCAAGAGCACCGGCGACATGGTCGTCCCGCGGCGCGAGAACCCCGACACCGACCCGGTGCGGGCGTGGCACGCGTGGCGGTCGGGCGCGGGGATCGCCGAGGGGCCCGCGTTCCGCCGCGTCGACCGGCACGGCAACGTCGGCGAGCCCGCGCTGAGCACGACCGGCGTCAACCAGATCCTCACCCGGGCCGGCGTCCGCGCGGGCCTGCCGTACTCGGTGACCGGCCACTCGCTGCGCTCCGGGTTCGCGACCGAGGCCCGCCGGGCCGGCGCCGACGACCTCGCGATCGCCGATCAGGGGCGCTGGGTGCGGGGCAGCCGCGCGCTCTACGAGTACATCCGCCGGGTCGACCAGTGGAACGACAACGCGGCGGGTGTCCTCGACCTCTGAGCCCGACCGCCCGCCGGCTGAAAGTTTCGCGGGATTTGTCGAATCGGCCCTCTCCCGGATGACGTCCTGGCAGAAGCCGGGACAGATCGAGGGAGACAGTCATGACGAAGGAATTCGAAGTCGGGTTCGAGGGCACGCTGGCCGCGACGCCGGAGGAGTGCTGGCGCGCCGTCACGGTCGAAGCCGGGAGCTGGTCCTGGCCCATCCGGTACGAGCCGTGGGTCGGCGGCAAGGAGACCGGCCTGACCTTCCACGGCGGCGAGGTCACCGTGTGGCAGCCCGGTGCGCACTTCGCGACCCGGTGCGAGAAGGACGGCTGGTTCAACGAGCTCGACTACACCTTCGAACGCCGGGGCGCCGTCACGCACCTGACGTTCGTCCACCGCGGCGTCTTCCTCGAGGACTGGGACACCAACTACGACGCCTGCCGCCGGCACACCGCGTTCTACTACCACTCGCTCGGGGAGTACCTCAAGCACTTCGCCGGGCGCACCGCCACCTACGCGATGACCGAAGCCCGCGGGTCCTCCGCGGCGCCGGACGCCTTCACCACGCTGAAGAAGGCGCTCGGCGTGCCGGAAGACGTCCAGGTGGGGACCGAAATCACCGTGCGGGGCATCGACGGCGTCGTCGACTACGCGACTCCGGAGTTCCTCGGCGTCCGGACCGCGGACGCGCTCTACCGGTGCTACGGCCGCAACGCCTTCGGCTGGCCGATCGGCGTCGGGCGGCACCACTTCGGCGACGTCGCCGCGGGAGACGAGGGCTGGCCGGCGTTCCTGGCCGAGGTGTTCGCCTAAGCGGTCAGCTGCCGGGCCCGGTGGTCGGCGACGTGGACGCGGGTCGCGCAGCGCGTCGAGCAGAACCGGCGGCGGCCGTTGCGTGAGGTGTCCACGTACGCCGTTTCGCAGCCTTCGCGGCCGCAGACGCCGAGGCGGTCCGGGGCCTCGCACACGAGGTGGGCGAGGCCGCCCGCGGTGTAGGCGCGGACGCGGCCCACCGGCCCGGCGTCTTCGGCCGAGTAGTGCAGGTGGGGTGGTTTGCCGTCGTGGGTGGCGATGTACGGCCGGCACGCCGCCTCGGAAAGCAGGTCGTTGACCAGCGCCGGGCGGTCGGCGACATCGGCGGCGAACACCGGCCGCAGCCGGTGGGCCCAGGCGGCGATGCGCGTGGCTTCGTCGTCGGTCAGTGCCGCGATGGACATGCCGTTGCCGACCATCCCGTCCAGCAGTTCGCTCGCGGACCCCGCGTTCACCAGGTCGGCGGCCACGAGCGCGGCCGGACCGCCGTAAGGGTTGAAGTGCATAAAGCCATTACAGCACGATGGGGACATGAACGGAAACCGTTGCCCCCGCTGCGGCTGGCCGATCGCCGAACTGCCGGCGACCGCGGTCCGGCCCGCCACTCATCGGCTCGACTACGTGCGCTGCATCTGCGGCAGCTGGCTGGCCCGCCTCGACGGCGAAGTCGTCGGCGCCACCCGGGCCCAGCTCGGTCACTACGAACAATCCTGAACCGAGCCCTGCCTCCCGAAGGCGTCGTACCAGTCGAGCACCTGCTCGGCCAGCTCGTCACGGTCGCCGGTCACCACCGTCGACACCGCTCCGCCGGGCAGCTCGTCGATCCGGATCACCCGCACGGCCGTCGACCCGCCGGGCGCGCGCCAGGCCCGGACGATCAGCAACGCCGCGCGCTCGGTGTCCGTCACGTCGAAGCTCCGCTCTCCCTTTCGCCGACCGTCGCTTCCCGCCGTCACGCGCGCGTCACCGGAATGCGTACCCGCATTGCGCGGACGGTGACGCGGGGGTGACGCCGCGCCCGGACCGTGGGTCGCACTGCGGGCGTTGTGAAGGGAGACACGGCCATGCCCATCAGTCCCACCTATCCCGGCGTCTACATCGACGAACTGCCGAGCGCGGTACGCACCATCGTCGGAGTGCCCACCTCGATCGCCGCGTTCGTCGGCACCGCGCCGCGCGGTTCGGTCACCGACCCGGTGCACATCACCAGCTGGGCCGACTACGAACGCGAGTTCGGCGGCCTCGACCCGGCCAGCGACCTGAGCTACGCCGTCTACCAGTACTTCCAGAACGGCGGGGCGGAGGCGGAGATCGTCCGCATCGTCGCGACCGCACCGCCGCCCGCCGACGGCGGGGGAAACGGCGGCGACGGAAACGGCGCGGCGGCCGCCCCGAAGTACCCGGACCGAGCCGGGATCGCGCTCCCCGCGACCGGCGGGAACGTGACCCTGACCGCCGTCAGCCCCGGCGACTGGGGCAACCACCTGCGTGCCCGCGTCGACTACGAGACCCACGACAAGCCGAAGGATCCGAAGGACCAGAAGACCTTCAACCTCACCCTGCGCGACGCGGCCACCGGAACGACCGAGTCCTACCTCAACATCAGCGCCGATCCGAAGAGCGCCGGCCGGCTCAGCGTCGCGCTGTCCGGTTCCTCGCTGGTGACCGTCCCGGACGGCGCCGACGGCAAGCTGCTGACCAGTAACGCCGACGTCGCGGCCGGCCAGGACCCCTTCCCCGACGGCAAGAGCGGCCAGGACAACTGGTACGTCGAAGGCACGGGCGGCGAAGACGGCGACGTGACTCCCGTCGCCGCCGACTACCTCGGCGACAACTCCCCCGTCCAGGACGGCAAGCAGGGCATCTACCAGCTGCTGAAGACCGACATCTTCAACGTCCTCTGCCTGCCCGGGCCGCCCGGCCAGGTGGGCGACGCGACGCACGAGGCCGGCATCCTCGCCCAGGCCGCGAAACTCTGCGCCGACCGCCGGGCGATGCTGCTGGTCGACCCGCCCGAGGCGTGGACGAGCGTCGCCGAGGCGGCGAAAGCCGGCCGTCCCGGCGGGAGCGGGCTGCCGCTCGCCGGCGACCTCGCCAAGAACGCGGCGGTCTACTTCCCCCGGCTGCGGCTCCCCGACACCGAACAGCAGAACGCCGTCCGCGACTTCCCGCCGTGCGGCGTCGTCGCCGGGGTGTGGGCGCGCACCGACGTCCAGCGCGGGGTCTGGAAGGCGCCCGCCGGCACCGACGCCGGCCTGAACGGCGTTCTCGCGCCGCAGGTCCTGATGACCGACCTCGAGAACGGCATCCTCAACCCGCTGGGCATCAACTGCCTGCGGCGGCGGCCGGTGGTCGGCAACGTCGTCTGGGGCGCGCGCACCCTCAAGGGCGCCGATGTCCAGGCCGACCAGTGGAAGTACGTGCCGGTGCGCCGGCTCGCGCTGTTCATCGAGGAGAGCCTCTTCCGCGGCACCCAGTGGGTCGTGTTCGAACCGAACGACGAGCCGCTGTGGTCGTCGATCCGGCTCAACGTCGGCGCGTTCATGAACACGCTGTTCCGCCAGGGCGCGTTCCAGGGTCGCACCCCGCAGGACGCCTACCAGGTCGTCTGCGACGCCACGAACAACCCGCAGAACGACATCGACCGCGGCATCGTGCACATCAAGGTCGGCTTCGCCCCGCTCAAGCCCGCCGAGTTCGTCGTCATCCACATCCAGCAGCTCGTCGGGCAGATCCAGGTCTGAGGGAGGGACGGTCATGGTCGACAGCAAGACGAAGCGCCGCGATCCGTACAAGAACTTCCGCTTCCGGGTGAAGTTCGGCGGCGGCACGGACTACATCGCCGCGGTGAGCAAGGTGACCGGGTTCAAGCGCAGCACCGAGGTGGTCAAGCACCGCTGCGGCGGCGACCCGGCGACGAGCTTCAAGCTCCCCGGCCGCACCGAGTACGACGCCATCACGCTCGAACGCGGGGTCACCGGCGACAAGGTGTTCGAGCAGTGGGCGAACCGGGTGTGGAGCTACCACAACTCCGGCAGCGGGCTGGAGTCCTCGCTCAAGGACTTCCGCCGGGACATCATCGTGGACGTCTTCAACGAGGCGGGCCAGAAGGTGCTGTCCTACCAGGTGTTCAACTGCTGGGTCTCGGAGTACCAGCCGGTGTCCGACCTGGACGCCAACGCCAACGCCGTCGCCATCCAGCACGTCAAGCTGGAGAACGAGGGCTGGATCCGCGAGGACCTGCCCGACCCGGCCGAGGCGAGTTTCGAAGACCCGGCCTGACCCGTGGGCGCGCTCACCGAGGCCGGCTTGCTGGCGGTGTGGGAGGCGGGCCTCGCCGGCGACGTCGTGCGGCGGGCCCTGGTGCTCGCCGCGGCGGGCGGCGCCGACGCGGCGTCCGCCGCGGACCTCAGCGTGGGGCGGCGCGAGGCGTTCGTGCTCGCGCTGCGGGAGCGGTCCTTCGGGACCACATTCCCGTGCGCGGTCACCTGTCCCTCGTGCGGGGAAGAGCTGGAGCTGGAGCTGACGACCGACGACGTCCGGGCCGCCGGGCCCGGCGCCGGCCGGCAGGTCCGGCTCGACGGGTTCGAGGTCGGGTTCCGGCTGATCACCAGCCGGGACCTGCTGACCGTGCGGGACGGCCGCACGGACGTCACGGCCACCCGGCGGAGCCTGCTGGGCCGGGTGGTGACCACGGCGACGAGAGAGGGGCGGAAGGTGACGGTGGACGAACTCCCCGAGCGCGTGCTGGACGCGCTCGCCGCCGAGCTGTCCGCGCAGGACCCGCAGGCGGACGTGCTGCTCGACCTGGATTGCGCGAACTGCGGCCACGAGTGGGCTTCGCCGTTCGACGTCACCACGCACCTGTGGGCGGAGCTGGACGCCTACGCCCGGCGTCTCCTGCACGACGTCCACGTGCTCGCCGTCGCCTACGGCTGGTCCGAGGACGACGTGCTCGCGGTGAGCCCGGCCCGCCGGCAGTGCTACCTGGAGCTGGTGGCGGAATGACCGACTTCGTGCACCGCCTCCTCGGCCGGACCGGGGCCGCCGCGCCGCCGATCCGGCCGGTCGTCGCGTCCCTGTTCGAACCCCGCCGGGCTCGCGCGGCTGTCGACGCCGCCCTGCCGATGGGCGAGGTCACCGACAGTCCACAAGAGACGTTCGAACTTCCGGCCGCGGCGCCCGTCGTCACACAACCGCCGTCGGCTCCGCGGCTTGCCTCGGAAGTCCCGTGGCGCGAACCGGAACCGCCCGCACCGCGGGAGGACGAGGCGCCGATCGCCCAGGAGCGGCCCGCACCGCGGGAAGACGGGACACTCACCGTCGACGCCCCGGCGGCCGCGCACCCGGTCACCGTCGAAGTGGTCCTTCCCGAGCCCGCCCGGCTTCCGGCCGCACCGGCGCGGACCACCCCGGAACGCCCGGCGAAGACCCGGCAAGGTGGCCGGGCGGCTGCGCCGTCTCTCGAGGACGAGTCCGCGCCCCCATCATTCCCCGCCGAAGCCGAACCTGTCCGCGCGCACCCCGTCCGGCCGGCGCCCGCCGCCGCGCGCGAACCGGTGGACGTGCCGAAGCCGTCGCGGCCGGTGTCCCGCCGGGCCCCGGCGGCCGAACCGACCGTACACATCAGCATCGGCCGGGTGGAGGTCAAGGCCGCACCGCAGCCCGCACCGCGGCCGGCCCGGGCGGAGTCCCCGCGCCGCCCCGCCGTGAGCCTCGACGACTACCTGCGGAACCGGGCCGGAGGTGACCGGAGATGAGCGACGAAGACGCGGTCGTCGCCGTCACCCGGACGCTGAGCGGGCTCATCCTCGACGCGCTGCACGACGTCAGCGGCGCGGGGGTCGACACCAAGCCGCTCAACGAGCTGGCCGACGGCACCCGCGACAAGCTGGTCAACCTCTACCTGTTCCAGGCCGACGTGGACGGCTCGCTGCGCAACACCGACCGGATCGACCTCGCGGCCGGCGAGACCGGGGAGCAGCCGTTCCCGCTGGTCCTGCACTACCTGATCACGCCGTTCGTCCGGCACGACCCCGACCTCGAGGCCCACCGCCTGCTGGCCAGGGCGATCCGGGTGCTGCACGACAACCCCGTCCTGCAGCGCGGGGAACTGGCGGCGTTCGCCCCGGAGAGCGACGTCGCGAAGCAGCTCGACCGGATCCGGATCAGCTGGCAGCCGTTCGGCGAGAAGGACATCTACTCGCTGTGGTCGGCGTTCCAGACCCCGTACCGCATGTCCGTGGCCTACGAGGTGCGGGCCGTGCTCATCGACAGCCATCGCGCCGTGCGGACCCCGGTCCCGGTGCTCAAGCGCGGCCGCGCCGGCGAAGGTCCGACCGCGCAGGGCAGCCTCCCGCTGGAGCTGCCTGTGGTGGCCGCCGCGGTGCCTGCCGAGGGCCAGCAGGCGGCCCGGCTCGGCGAGCGGGTCACGCTGCGCGGGCGGGGGCTGTCGGCGGTGTCCGCCGAGGCACGGCTGACCCATCCGCTGAAGCCGGAACCCGTGCGCGTGCCGATCGCCCCGGGCGACCTCGCCGGCACCGAAGCGTCGTTCACGCTCGATCCGGCGACCCTGGGTGAGTTCCCGGCGGGGCTGTGGTCGGCCGGGCTCGCGCTGACCACCGAGGTGCCCGACGGCGCCGGCGTCCGGCGCGTCGTCAGCGTCACCAACGAGGTGCCGCTGGCCGTCGCGCCGACGATCACGCAGCTGCCGGCGCAGGTCGCGCAGACCGGTGGCGCCGCGGTCATCGACCTCACCTACACCCCGCCCGCGCTGGCCGGGCAGCCGGTGCTGCTGATCTTCGACGGGCGCGCGATCGGACCCGACCCGGCGACGGCGCGCCCCGCGGGCCACCCGCGGTTCGTCGTGCCGGCGGCGGAGAAGGGTCCGCACCTGATCCGCCTGCGCGTCGCCGGCGTGGACAGCGTCCTGATCGACCGCTCGGGCGGCACGCCGGCGTTCGTCCCGGACCAGTCGGTGACGGTGATGTGATGACTACCGACCCGCAAGCGCTCGAGGAAGCCAACGGCCGGTTCCTCGCCGCGTCGCTGGACTGGCTGCGGCTGCTGCTGCGCCACCACGTCGGCGGCGCCGCGGTGCCGCTGCCCGATCCGATCCCGCCCGAGCGAACGGGCTTTTCCCGGCTGTTCGCCCGCCCGACGGTCCCCCTCCCGTCCATTGTGGACGAGCTGGTCACCGACGAGCAGGTCGCCGCCGCGGAACGGGCCGTGCGCGACGCCGAGGCGTCAGCCACGCCGCCGCTGGCCGACCTCGCGGCCCGTCTCGGCCTGTCCCGCTTCGAGCGGGACACCCTGCTGCTGTGCGCCGCGACGGAGCTCGACCCGGCGATGACGCGGCTCTGCGCGCAGGCGCAGGGCAACGAGCGGATGACGTATCCGACGTTCGGGCTGGCGCTGGCCGTGCTGCCCGACCCGGCGTGGGAGGTGGTGTCGCCCCAGGGTGGGCTGCGGTACTGGCGCCTCGTCGAGATCACCCGGCACAACGGGCAGGGCCTGATCGCCGCCGCCCTGCGCGCGGACGAGCGGATCGTCAACCACCTCAAGGGCATGAACTACGTCGACGACCGGCTCTCGCCGCTGATCGAACGGCTCGAGCCGGTGCCGGAAGCGGACCTGCCGCCGTCCCAGCGGGCCGTGGCCGAGGAGATCACCGGCACCTGGCGGCGGACGGACGCGGCCGCGCCGATCGTCCAGCTGGTCGGCCCCGACGAGCCGGGCAAGCGCCTGGTGGCCGCGCGCGCCGCGACGGCCGCCGGGCTGGTCGGGTGCCGCCTCGCGGCGTCGTCGCTGCCCCGGGAGCCGGCCGAGGCCGACAACCTGGCGCGCTTGTGGGAGCGCGAATCGACGCTCCTGCCGCTCGCGCTCTACCTCGACGTCGAAGACGCCGACGCGGGCGAGCTGAAGCCAGGCCGGTTCCTCGCCCGGCTCGGTGGGAAGACGGTGTTCGCCTGCCGGGAGAGCTGGCCGGAGCTCGGCCGCCCGTCGCTGGTGCTCGACGTCGCCCCGCCCACCCCGGCCGAGCGGGCCGAAGCCTGGCGCGCGGTGTACGGCCCCGACGCCGGCACCGGTTCGCTCGCCGCGCAGTTCGGCCTGGAGCTGCCGGCCATCCGCGAGGTCGCGGCCGTCGCCGGCGGAGACCCGGCCGCGGCCTGGCGCGCCTGCCGCGTGCGCACCCGGCCCCGGCTCGACGCGCTCGCGCAGCGGCTGGAAACGAAGGTGACCTGGGCCGACATCGTGCTGACCGACGAAGGCCAGCGGACGCTGACCCAGATCGCCGACCAGGTGGCGCACCGGACGACGGTGTACGAAACGTGGGGGTTCGGCGACCGCGTCACGCGCGGGCTCGGGTTGAGCGCGCTGTTCGCCGGGCCCAGCGGCGCCGGCAAGACGATGGCGGCCGAGGTGCTGGCCAACCACCTGCGGCTCGACCTGTACCGGATCGACCTGTCGGCGGTAGTGAGCAAGTACATCGGCGAGACGGAGAAGAACCTGCGCCGCCTCTTCGACGCGGCCGAGGGCGGCGGTTCGATCCTGTTCTTCGACGAAGCCGACTCGTTGTTCGGCAAGCGCAGCGAAGTGAAGGACTCCCACGACCGCTACGCCAACATCGAAGTCAATTATCTGCTGCAGCGCATGGAGGCCTACCGCGGGCTGGCGGTGCTGGCGACGAACCTGAGGTCGGCCCTGGACACCGCGTTCCTGCGGCGGCTGCGGTTCATCGTCGAGTTCGAGTTCCCGGCGGCGGCCCAGCGCCGGGCGATCTGGGAGAAGGCGTTCCCCCCGGCCGCCCCGCACGCCGACCTGGACTTCGACCGCCTGAGCCGCCTCCAGGCCAGCGGCGGAATGATCCGCAACATCGCGTTGAACGCGGCATTCCTGGCGGCGGGAGCGGAGACGCCGATCACCATGCGGCACGTGCTGGCGGCGGCCCGGACGGAGTTCCGCAAGCTGGAGCTCCCGATGCCGGAGCGCGACTTCGCGTGGGAAGGAGCACCGGCGTGAGGATCGAACTGCACATCGAACGAGTGGTCTTGGACGGCGTCGCGGAGCCCCACCAGGCGGCGGCCATCCGAGAGGCTCTGCACACCGAATTGACGCGGCTGGTGGCCGCCGCGCCGCGAGCCGGATGGCGGGCACGCCGGGCACCACACATCGAGGCGACAGACGTGCCCGCTGGCCCCACTTCGGCGCTGGGCCGAGACATCGCGGGTTCGGTGTTCGGGAGCTTCGCGCCGCGGGCTCCTCATGGAGGGCCCCGATGACCGAGCGCGCCGCCGTCAACGCCGTCCCGGTCGTGGCCGAAACCCGGCGCCCGCCGGCCACGGCCGGCCATGACCAGACCGACGAGTCCTATCTCGTGCCCGGGCATCGCCTCGGACCCGACTTCGCGCGGCTGCCCGTGCGCGGGCGAGCCCGGCTCCTGCGGCACGACCACGGGCAGGAGGCCGCGGCGGACGCCGCCGGCGACATGGCCCTGGCCGGCGGCCCGGTCACTTCTCCCGGCATCCCGGACGGGCCGGCGACCACCGCCCTGCCCGACTCGTTCGGCACCCGGCTGCACGACCTCCTCGGAAAGGGGATGGCGCTCCCGCCCGCGGCCGCCGAATCGGTCGGCGCGAACGGGTTCGCCGATGTCTCCCGGGTCTGCATCCACACCGGCGCCGGGGCACAGCAGCTGACCGGGGCGCTCGGCGCGGAGGCATTCACCGCGGGCAACGACATCTTCTTCGGCCCAGGCCGCTTCGGCACCACGACCGCCGCCGGGCGGCACCTGCTCGCGCACGAGCTCACACACACGGTCCAGGCACGCCGGGACACTGCGTTGGTCGTGCGCGCGCAGCGGCAAACTCCGCTCGCGGCCCGCGTCACCAGGCTGGAAGTGCGGGCCACCGCACGCGACGGAGTCCGGGGTGAGCCGCTCGGCCGCAACGTGGCCGGCAGCGTGCGGCTGTACACGGCGGACGGCAAGCTGCTGACCGAGCTTCCGCTGACCTTCCTGGGGCTGCCGGCCGGCCATTACACCGAGCCGGTGGGCGGCATCGCGAACAGCGAGGGCTATGTGATCGCCTGGAGTTCGAAGTCGGCGGAGTTCGGCGCCCGGGTGCAGGCTGCCGTGATCGACGTCGTGATCGCCGAGCCGGCGACGGCGGGCGGCTCCCCACGGCACCCGAGCGGCCCGGGCAACGGCGGGCACGGCCCCAAAAAACCGGAAACTCCCGGGACCGGACAAGGTCCCAGCGCGGGCGACCCCGCGAAGAACGCCACCAACGCCCCCGAAGACCTTCCGCCCGAAATCCGGGAGATCCTGGGACGCGGCGTCGCCGCCAAGAACGCCGACCCGGAGCAGCTCGCCCGCATCGTCGGAAAGCTCAAGCGGCTCACGCCCGCCGAACTGCAGATGTACCGGGAGCTGGCGACCCGCCTCACCGGCGACATCACGGAGTTCGAACGGTCACTCGACCGGTTCCTCGTGGTCAAGGGCGAGATCCAGCGGGAAATGGAACGCCGCCGGCAGGAGAAGAAGGCCGCCGCACCCACCCTGTCCGACCAGCTCGACCAGACCTGGCATGGCGTGGACCTCGGCGACCTGTCCGCGAAGAGCCAGGACGAACGGGAGGCCATCGCGCGGGAGGTGGCGGACCGGCAGACCGCAGTCCACCTGCGGCACATGGCCACGCATCCGGGCGAGCTCGCGACCGGGATGGTCGAAGGCGTGGTGCGACCGGACAAGGTGGCGGCCGGCATCGTCGACGACGTCAAGGAAGCGGCGGACGGCAGCCGCAACCCGTATGCGCGCTCCGCGGCGATCGCCGGGGCGGTCGGCAAATACGAAGGTTACGTCGCGGGTGTGGCGGGCGTCCTGTTCGTCGCCCTGCTGTTCGTGCCGGGAGTGAACGTCGCCGAGCTGGCCCTCGTCGGCATGCTCGCCGGCGAGCTGGCGCTGGCCGCCTCGGCCACCGAAGCGGAGCTGCGGATCCAGTCCGCCGCCCGGGAAACCGATCCCACCCGGTACCAGTCGGACGTGGCCAAGTCGTCGGCAGCGACGGTGAACGTGATCGTCCAGGCCGCGCTGCTCGCGCTGCACCTGGCCGCCAAACTGGTGGCCCGGATTCCGCTCGGCCAGCGGTACCAGACCGTCGGTCACGCGCTGGGCACGGCGCGAACGCAGCTGCTCAAGGTCACCGGAGCCGGCGCGGCCCTGGAGAACGTCCGAGCCTCACTGCTGAGCCGGTTGCGCGCGGCCAAGCCCGGCCTCCTCGAAGGCCTCCAAGCTCAGAACGCGCCGCTTCAGGCCGCATCGAAACGGATGCAGGGCATGACCGGGCGGCAGGTGGTCGAGGCGGTCGCGGCCGGCGACTCCGCCCTCGCCGAATGCACCGGCCTCACCCCGGAGGCCGCGAAGAAGGTGCTCGCGATGGACGCGGCCACCGGCACCGGCAGCCCCGCTTCCGACCAGGTCAAGGCGGGCACCCTGGAAGCGCTCCGCGACGCCCCGGCCGAGGCGAAGGGACAGGTCGACCGGTTTCACCAGCACGTCGACGAAACGGTCAAAGCCGTCGAACAGGCGCGGACCCCGGAAGAGCTCAAAGCCGCCGTCGACGCGGGCGAAACCGATCTCGGCGCCAAGACCGCCGGTCAGGAGCAGCAGGCCGCAGCGCAGTCCGTCGTGGCGAAGCGGCTCACCGAGGCGGCGGCCGCGAAGGAGGCGGCCCGACCGGCGGACACCACGCCATCCGCTCCGGCGGAGAAAAGCGCTCCGGCGCCAGCGGAGAAGGCGCCGGCCGCAACCCCGGGGAAGAGCAAGGTGCCGCCGGTCAAGCCGGAAGCCCAGCAGAAGCTGGCGAGCGCACGGAGCCGGGTCTCCGAGCTCCAAGACAGCCTGCGGGAAGCGAACGACAAGCTACGGGCGCTGGAACCGGAACGGCGCCGCGCGCGGATCCGGGCCGAGGCAGCGGAAAAAAACCGCGCCCGGGACCCAGCGAAAGCGGACGCGGAGGCTGCCGAGCTGGAGCGGGTCGAGGACAAGGCGAACGACCTCGACGCGGAACGCCGTACGGTGCAGGAGAAACTCGGCGCGGCGGAACAGGCACACGCCCGCGCCCAGCTCGAGGCCGACCCACTGGGCAGCCGCTTGGCCCTGCCGTGCTTCTCCGGCGACACCGAGGTCTGGACTCCGGCCGGAACCCGGCGGATCGACAGCCTTCGGGCCGGGACGCCGATCCTGTCGTTCGACCTGTACTCCCGTGAGGTCGTCGTCCACCGGGTGCTCCAAGTGCTCCGGAACCGGACTACCCGCTTCCACGAGATCACCGCGGCCGGTGTCGCCGTGCGGGCCACGGGACGTCACCGGTTCTGGGTCGAGGAGGCGCGCCGGTGGGTGACGGCCGCCGAACTCCGGCCCGGCATGAAACTGCGGCGGGTGGACGGCGCGCTCGTGGCGATCGACTCCGTACGGCGGCTTCCGGAAACCGAGGCGGTCACCTGGAACCTGACGGTGGAGAGCACGCCGCACTACTTCGTCGGACCGGGTGTGCTGGTGCACAACGAAGGTCCGTTCAACGTCGGCCTCGGCGGCGACCAATTTCTCTACATCGGCACGAATCCGGACCGCCCGGGCGAGGTGTACGTCGGCCGGACCGACGACATCCTGCGCCGCCGAGGGCAACACCGGTCCGACGCGGCCCAGGCGCTGCGGACCGGGCTCGACAAGCAAGGCCGGCCACTCACGAAGAAGCTTCGCGATTTCTTCGAGTTCATGGCCAAGGTCAACCTCGAGCCGCAGCTGTCCGGGCTGACCAAGGACACCGCCATCTGGTCCGAACAGCACAACATCGACCTCGAGCAGGCCAAGGGAAACCAGATCGTGAACCGCAGAGAGGAAATGGTGACCCGGACCGAGGAGATCCGGCGACGCATTGTGGACGACCCGAAGGTGCAAGCCGAGGGCTACTGCCCGTAAGGAGGTGATGTCCGGTGTCCTGGTGGGATATCGGTGGAGACGACGTGCTGGGCGACGACCCGCTCGACACGCTGGGCCGGGCCTTCTCGGCCCTCGCGCGCCAACGGACCGCGGCCGCCCGGCCGAAGCCGCGGCTCGCCGAGGTGCTCGCGGCGCTGGCCGTGGCGCTGGGCAGCGGTGAGGATCCCCAGCCCCTGGTCGCCCACGCCGAAGCGCGGCCGGACGTCGTGGCCGGCCGGAACGATTCCCCGGTCGCGGCGGACGTCACCGCGATCCTCAGTGAGGCGATCTCGGACATCGAGCACGAGTACGAGGAGGCGTGGTCCCGATCGGTGAGGCTCACCGAGGTAGTCGCCGCGGTGGAAACGGTGCTCGGCGCGGATCCGGGAGAGTACCTGTCGGACGGGGACGGCTTGGCGCTCCTCAGGATCGAGGTGGCCGGATGAGCACCTTCCCCGAAGCCCTGCACCCGGTCCGCGGCGGGTTCGTGCTCGTCGACCCCGACCGTGGGACCGCGCTGCGGACCATCCCCTTCCAGTACAACCCCGACACCCTCACCCGCACCCTCCAGCCCCAAGGCATCGGAAAAGAACCCGGTGACCGGCTGGAAGCCCTGCGGCTCAAAGGCCCCGCGCAGGAGCAGTTCAAGTTCGACGCCGAGTTCGATGCCGCCGCCGCGCCGGACAAGTATCCCGATGGGCTGCATCCCGTGCTCTCCGCGCTGGAGCTCAGCATCTACCCCACCGTGCGGCAGCTGCAGCACGAAGACACGCTCGCGCGCAACGGGCAGATCGAAGTCGCCCCCTTGGAGTCGCCGCTGCTGGTGCTCGTGCTGGGGCCGAAACGGGTTGTTCCCGTGCGGATCACCGAGTTCAGCGTCACCGAGGAGCTCTTCGACGGCGCGCTCAACCCGGTGCGGGCGAAGGTCGGGATCGGGGTTCGGGTGCTCACCGTCGACGACCTCGGGCACCAGCACCACGGTGGCGTCCTCTACCTCACCTACCAGGGACGCAAAGAGGGCTTCGCGCAGTCCGTCCGCAACCCGATCTCCGATGTCGGCACCCCGAAGGTCTGAGAGGAAGCCATGTTCGCCATCACCAGCCGCCACCAGGGCCTGCCGACCGCGACGCACCGGCTGCCGGACGGGCGCGCGGTGACCTACGTCCGGCGGCGGTTCGTGCCCCGGCCCGAGGACCTGACGCTGCTCCGCGAGCACGTCGTCGTCGCGGGCGAGCGGATCGACGCCGTCGCCTTCGGGGAGCTGGGTGACGCCGAGCTGGCCTGGCAGGTCGCCGACGCCAACCGGGCCTTCGATCCCGGTGAGCTCGCCGTCGCCGGGCGGAAGCTGCGGATCACCCTGCCCGCCGCCGCCGGGCCGGCCGCGACCCTGCTGCCCGGAGCCGTCCATGGGTAAGAGCGTGCAGTTGCTGCTGCGCATCGGCAACGTCGTGACCCTCCCCGCGCCGCAGGCGCTGATGGACGCGCTCCAGTCGGTGCAGGTCACCTCGAGCGCCGGGGCGCGCAGCGGGTTCCAGCTCACCTTCGCGGTGAGCAAGAAGTCCGTGATCACCACGGCGTTGCTGCCGGCCGGGCTGCTCGACCCGCCCGCCAGGGTGGTCATCGCCGCGGTCGTCGGCGGCAGCACCGAAGTCCTGATGGACGGCGTCATCACCCGGCACGAGCTCAACCCCGGCGCCGGCACGCTGACCGTGACCGGCGAAGACCTGAGCCTGCTGATGGACCTGCGCACCGAGCACGCGTGGTACCCGGCCCTGCCGCACCACGCCCGCGCAACGCTCGTGCTGCTGAAGTACGCCATGTACGGCGTGATCCCGCTGGCGATCCCGCCGGTCATCCCCACCATCCCGAACCCGATCGACCGGATCCCGATCCAGTCCAGCACCGACCTGGAGTACCTGACCAGCCTCGGCGAGGAGGTCGGGTACACCTTCTACCTCGTGCCGGGACCGGTGCCCGGCGCCAGCGTCGCCTACTGGGGCCCGGAGATCCGGATCGGCGTGCCGCAGCCCGCGCTGACCACCAACTCGGGCGCGGCGGACAACGTCGACTCGCTGTCGTTCAGCTTCGACGGCTTGTCACGCAAGCAGTACACCGTGCGGATCACCGAGCCGAACACCAAGATCGGCGTCTCGGTCCCGCTTCCCAGCCTCAGCCTGCTGAAACCACCGCTGGCGGCCCGCCCGGCGACCACGCTCAAGGAAGAGCCGATCGTCAAGCTCACCGACCGGTCGATCACCGAGGCGATGCTGCGCGCGATCAGCGTGACGTCCAAGGCCGCCGACGCGGTGACCGGACAGGGCAAGCTCGACGTCCTGCGGTACGGGCAGGTGCTCAAGTCCCGCGGCATCGTCGGCGTGCGCGGCGCGGGCCTGAACTACGACGGCCTCTACTACGTCAAGAGCGTCACCCACGAGATCAAGCGCGGCGAGTACACGCAGAGTTTCAGCCTGGCCCGGGACGGCTTCGTCCCCTTCTCCGATCGGGTGAGCCCATGACGGCACCGAATGGCAATGAGCAGCCCGACTTCCGGGACCTCTACCGGGGCGTCGTGGTGACCAACTTCGACCCGATGCAGCAGAACCGGATCCTGGTCCGGGTCGACGACGTGCTCGGCAACGACCCGTGCATCTGGGCCGTGCCGCAGTACTCCACCGCGGGCATGCACGTGGTGCCGGCTGTGCAGACCGGCGTCTGGGTCAAGTTCGAGGACGGCGACATCAACCGCGCGGTGTGGACCGGGTTCTGGCGCGGCGGCACGATCGAGCAGCCGCCGGTGTCGGCGACGATTCCACCGGGAGTCCCGCAGGTGGTGCTGTCCACCCCGGCGCAGAACTTCATCTTGCTCACCGACGGCACCGAGCCGACCGGCGGCATCCGGCTGCAGGTCCGCGGCCCCAACGGGCCCATCGGGCCCTACATCAAGATGAGCGAAGCCGGCATCGAGCTGTCCTGTGGCCCGGGCCTGGCGACCGTCCGGCTCTTCGGCACCTCGGTGATCATCAACGAGGGCTCCTTGGTCGTTCCGAAGTGAGGGGGAACCTATGCCCGGCCTGTTCGTCCACAGTGGAATGACCATGACCTGCCCGCACGGCGGCACGGCGACCGTCGTGCCGGCCGACCCGCTGGGCCCGAAGGTCAACGGGATGCCGGTCGCGACCGCGGCGGACCAGATCGTCGTCGTCGGCTGCCCGGCGCAGCCCACGCCGTGCGTGAAGGTGCAGTGGGCCACCGTGTCCACCGTCCTGGTCAACGGCTCGCCGGTGCTGACGCAGTCGACCCCGCCGGCCGGGCCGACGCCCGGCGGCGGGGTGTGCGCCGGCTCCGCGGCCCCCGGCCCGCCGCTGATCAGCGCCATGCAACTGCTCGTGACGGGACGGTGAGATGGACATCGACTTCCCGTTCCACGCCGGCGCTCACGGGCGGACGGCCGGCACGGACTACGCCGGCCACGTCCTGGACCTGGTCGAGCAGCTGCTGTTCACGACCCCCGGCGAACGCGTCAACCGTCCCGACTTCGGCTGCGGGCTGCTCGACCTGGTCTTCGAGCCCAACAGCGTCGAGCTCGCCGCGGCGCTGCGCGTGTCGGCGGAAGGCGCGCTGCAGCGGTGGCTCGGCGACCTGATCGTGGTCGACTCGCTCGAGGTGACCGCCGAAGAGAGCACGCTCCGGATCGAGCTGAGGTACCTGATCATCGCGACCGGCGAGGTCCGCACCGACGTCATCGAGGGGAGCGTGACGCGATGACCTGCACGGACGACCGGCGGCGGGCCGAAGCCCGCAAGCGGGGGTTCAACGGCGTCGACAGCGTCGACGTGTCCGGCTCGGGGCTCGAGCTGACCGTCATCTTCTTCGGGAAGGCCCCGGAAGGGTTGCGTCCGGCCAACTTCCGCGTCGACGGCGGGCGCCGGGTCACCGGCATCGTGGTCGAACGCGTCCACGTCCGCGCCGACGAGGACCGGGAGCTCGAAGACCGGGTACGGCTGAGCGTCGACCGGCAGGGTGACCTCTCGGAGTACCGGCTCAGCGTGGTCGAGACCGGTCCGCACGGCGGCCCCGGCACCGAGCCCCACCCCGGCTTCGACCCGCGGTACGCCTCGGCCGGCTTCACCTTCCGGCCCGAGTGCGCCGACCTGGACTGCGCCGTCGTCGACGAGTGTCCGGACGCGACGCCCACGGCGCCGGAGATCGACTACCTCAGCAAGGACTACGCGAGCTTCCGGCAGCTGCTGCTGGACCGGCTCAGCCTCACCCTGCCCGCGTGGACCGAACGGCACGTGCCCGACCTCGGCGTCACCCTGGTGGAACTGCTCGCCGCCGAGGGCGACCGGCTGAGCTACCGCCAGGACGCCGTCGCCACCGAGGCCTACCTCGGCACGGCCCGGCGGCGGGTGTCCGTGCGGCGGCACGCCCGGCTGGTCGACTACGCGATGCACGACGGCTGCGCGGCCCGCGCGTGGGTGTGCCTCGACACCGGCGAGGACGCCGACCTGGCCGCCGGCGACTTCCGGTTCGCCACCCTGCCCACCACGGTCCTGCCCGACCTCGGCGCGGCGGTGCGGCCGGCCGATCTCGACCGGCGGGGCGTGCCGCCGTACGAGGTGTTCGAGCCGGTGCACGAGGAAGCCGTCCGGCTCCGGAAGCACCACGGCGAGATCCACCTGTGGACGTGGGGGGACGCCGAATGCTGCCTGCCGCCCGGGACGACGTCGGCCACGTTCGCCGACAGCGACCCGGCCGCCCCGTGCGAAGAGGGCGCCCGGCCGGAGCGGGTGCTGAGCCTGTGCCCCGGCGACGTCCTGGTGTTCGAGGAGGTCCTCGGCGCGAAAACCGGTGCCGCGGCCGACGCCGACCGTTCGCACCGCCAGGCCGTCCGGCTCGTTTCGGTGACCGAGGGCTTCGACGAGCTTTACGGCCAACCGGTGCTGGAGGTCGCCTGGGGCCGGGAAGACGCGCTCGCCTTCCCGTTCTGTGTGCGCGCCAAGGGCGGTCCGCAGTGCACCGACCTGGAAGTCGGCGTCGCCCGCGGCAACGCGGTGCTGGTCGAACACGGCCGGAGCCTGGACTGGTGCGACCGGCCGCCCGAGCTGATCGAGGTGCCCGTCGAACCGGCGAACGAGCCCGGCTGCCCGGAACCGGCCGGCTTCGGCTGCCCGGACGCCTCGACCACCGGCAGCCGGCCGCCGTACCCGCCGGTGCCGGTCCGGTTCTCCCCCGCGTTGCGGTTCGGCCCGGTCACGCAGACCGCGCCGGTCCCGTCGACCGAGACGATCGCCGCGGCGCAGGCGAAACGGCTGCGCGGCCTGCCGGAACGCGCCCGCCGCCGGCTCACCGCGATCTGGCGGCGGCTGCACCACCACGACCACCTGTCCCCCGGCGACCGGGCCTACCTGGACACGCTGTTCGGTCCGGCGACGGTGCGCCGGCTCGACGCCGACCACCATCCCCGGCGCGCGCTGCGCACGGTCCTCGCCCGGTTCGACGAGCTGCTGGAAGTCAAGCTGCACCGGTGGGCCGAGCTGGTCCGCCGCGCCCGCGCCGGGTACGTGCTGCGCTTCGACGCCGAAGGCTGGGAGATCGGCCAGAGCTGGGGCGAACCCGAACGCGACCGGCTTCGCGAGACCAGCCCGGTCTTCCGGGGCCCGGCGTCGGCCGCCACCCGCCCGGACCCGCGGGCCGCGCTGCCCGCCGTCCGCGCGACCGACCAGTACGGCCTGCCGTGGCGGCCGCGCCGCGACCTCCTCGCGAGCGGCCCCGCCGACCGGGACTTCGTCGGCGAGGTGGACGACGACGGCGTGCTGTCGCTGCGCTTCGGCGACGGCCGCACCGGCGCCGCGTTCCCCTTGGCCGACGAGCCCGGCAAGAACCTGACCGTGCGGTACCGCGTCGGCAACGGGGTGACCGGCAACGTCGGCGCCGAGGCGATCAGCCGGATCGTGTGCTGCTCGACCCACGTGACCGGCATCCGGCTGGTCCGCAACCCGCTGCCCGCCGCCGGCGGCGTCGACCCCGAGGCGGTCGGCGACGTCCGCCGGCTGGCGCCCCAGGACGTCACGCACCGGTTGCTGCGTGCGATCACCGCCGACGACTACGCGGCGCTCGCCGGTGGCCTGCCTGAGGTGCAGCGCGCCGCGGCGGACCTGAGGTGGACCGGGAGCTGGTACGAGGCGCAGGTCGCCGTCGACGCGCTCGGCGCCGAGGTCGCCCCGGACCGGCTCCTCGACGAGGTGCGCGAGTCGCTGTTCCGGTACCGCCGGATCGGCCACGACCTCGCCGGGTTCAGCGCCACGCTGGTGCCGCTGCAGGTCGAGCTGCGCGTGCGGGTCGACCCCGACCACGTCGCCGGGCACGTGCGGGCCGCGCTGCGGAAGGTGTTCGCGGCGCTGTTCGCGCCGGACGCGCTGACCTTCGGAACGCCGATCCGGGCGAGCCGGCTGGTCGCCGCCGCGGTCGCGACCGACGGCGTCCGCCACGCCGAGGTGACCACGCTGGCCCGCCTGTCCGGCCCGCCGGGCGACGCGCTGACCACCGGCGTCCTGCCGATCGGCCCGCTGGAAGTCGCGCAGCTGGACAACGACCCGTCCCGGCCGGAGAACGGCCTGCTCACCCTGACCCTGGAAGGTGGCCGATGAACTGTCGATGCGGCTGCTGCGCCGGCGTGGAAGCGATCACGCCGACGCCGATCTTCAACCGGCCCGGCCTGACCGCGCTGGCCTACCGGGCCGGCACGCACGCGACGTTCCGCGAGTCGATGCTCGCCCGGCTTTCGAGCCGCCGCGAGCTCGACCCGCTCACCACGCGCGAGCCGGACGACCCGGCGATCGCGCTGCTCGACTGCTGGGCCGTCGTCGGTGACGTATTGACCTTCTACCAGGAGCGGATCGCGAACGAGGGCTACCTGCGCACGGCCGTCGAGGCCGAGTCGATCGCCCGGCTCGGGGAGCTCGTCAGGTACCGCCCGCGGCCGCCGCTGGGGTCGAGCACCTACCTGGCGTACTCGCTGGACCCGGGCGCGAAGAGCGTCATCCCGGCCGGGTCGGGCGTCAAGAACGTGCCCGCGGGCGGCCTGCCGCAGACGTTCGAGACCAGCGAAGAACTGGTGGCGCGCGAAGAGTGGAACACCCTCGCAGTCCGGCAGGCCGACCCGCCGGACATCACTCTGGACACCGTCGACGACGTGCTGGCGGACTTCGCGGTAGACGGCACGGCGGCGAACCTCAAGAAGGGCGACCGGCTGCTGTTCGCCTTCGCCGGGGACGCCGCCGATCCGCAGGTGCACGCCCGGACCGTCGCGGAGTCCACTGTGGACTTCCTGACCGGGCGGACCGAGGTGACGCTGGTGTCCTCGGCGACGCCGGAGGAGGCGTTCACCGCGGCGGTCGGCGACCTGAAGACGAAGGTGGAGACGGCCACCGGCGAAGCACCGAAAGGCCGGGCGAAGGACCTCTCGACCCAGTTCCTCGACCCGGTGAAAGCGCTGCTGACCGACACCCTGACGCCGGGCGAGGCACTGGGCGATCCCGGCTCGACCGGCACCGTGGCCTGGTACCTCGCGCGGCTGCCGGAAGCGGCGGCGCTGGCCGCGCGGGACGCCGATTGCGCCCTGCGCGACTGGCTGCGCGACGACCTCGGCGACGTCGAGAACGCCGGCCGGGACCTGATCGCCGTGGCCGTCCGGCTCACCGGGCGCAGCACCCCCGAGATGGAGCAGCTGCGCCGGCTCGCCCAGTTCCTGGCGTGCGGCGACGAGTCCGGCTGCGGACACCCGGCGTGCCGGGATCCGTACCAGGCCACCGGCTTGGTCGGGCTCACCCCGGTCGTGCCCGCGTTGCGCCGCGACCCGTCCCGGCCGCCGGCCAACGCTCGTCAGCTCGCCACCCCGGTGGCGGACCTGTTCCGCGCCGACTCCGACGTGCACCCGCGGCTGCTCGCCGCGGCCGACCGGCGGCTGGCCGCCCTGCCCGGCGCGTGGCGGCGGCAGGAGATCACGCCCCCGCCGCCGCTGGCGGGAGTCGAGGTGCTGCGGGTACAGGCCACCATCACCGCCGCCGATCACGTCGGCGGCGTCCCCCCGATCGGCGGCGGGGACCAGCTGGCCGACTCGGTCAACCGGCTGCTGCTCGACGCGGTCCACGACACGATCCTGCCCGGCAAGCCCGTGCTGATCGGGGCCGACGACGGTTCCGGCACCGTGGTGCGGGTGCCCGAGCGGGTCGTCCCGGCGCAGCTGCCCATCACCGCCAAGGACACCGGGGGAAACGACGTCACCGTCGGCACGGTGACCGTGACCAGCCTCGAGTTCGACGTCGCGCTGGATGCGGACCAGGTCCCGAAGGGAACGCCGCTGTGGGGGCAGGGCGAGCCGCTCACGCCGGTCGGTGCCCCGATCCTCGAGGACGTCGGACAGGACGCGATCGACCTGGCCCGCTTCTACGACGGGCTCAAGCCGGGCCGCTGGGTGATCGTGGCCGGCGAGCGCACCGACGTGCCTTACACCAGCGGCGTACCGGCCGCCGAGCTGGCGATGGTCGCCGGGGTGAGCCAGCGGCTCGACCGGATCGTCGGCGGCCGGCCGGTCCTGCAGAGCGGCCAGGGGCCGCAGACGCGGCTGCTGCTGGCGAACGAACTCGCCTACACCTACCGCCGCTCGACGGTGCAGCTCTACGGCAACGTCGTCGCGGCGACCCAGGGCGAGACGCGCCAGGACGTCCTCGGCCACGGCGACGCCGGGCAGGCCGGCCAGGTCATGCCGCTGCACCTGGTGGCCAAGCAGACCCCGCTGACCTGGACCGCGGCCGACAATCCGCTCGGGGCGGAGACCACCCTGACCACCCGCGTCGACGGCGTCGCCTGGCACGAAACCGACGCCTTGGCGCTGTCGGGGCCGAACGACCACAGCTACGTCCTGCGCACCGAACCCGGCGGTGGCGAGTCGGTGGTGTTCGGCGACGGCGTGCGCGGCGCCCGGCTGCCGACGGGCAGCGAGAACGTCACCGCGACCTACCGCACCGGCGCCGGCCGCTCCGGCAACGTCCCCACGGGCACGATCACCCAGCTCAGCGCCCGGGCGCTCGGGGTGGGCGGGGTGACGAACCCGCTGCCGGCCACCGGCGGCGCCGACGGCGACGGTCCCGGGGACGCGCGGGCCGGCACACCGCTGCGGATGCAGGCGCTCGACCGGCTGGTGTCCGTGCGGGACTACGAGGACTTCACGCGTGCCCGGGCGGGTATCGGGAAGGCGAGTGCGGTCAAGCTGTTCGACGGCGTCCGCGAGGTCGTGCACGTCACGATCGCCGGCGTCGCCGACGCGCCGATCGACTCGTTGTCCGGCCTCGTCGCCGCGCTCGAGCAGTCCCTGGTGGACTTCGGCGACCTCGGCGTGCCGGTGCGGGTGGCCGAGCGGGAACTACGCCTGATCGTGCTCGACGCCGGGGTCAAGGTGCTGCCGGATCACTCGTGGGACCTCGTGCAGCCCGCCGTGCGCGCCGCGCTGGCCGCCGAGTTCGGCTTCGGATCACGCACGCTGGGCCGGCCCGCCTACCTCAGCGAGGCGATCGCGGCGATCCAGGGCGTCGACGGCGTGGACTACGTCGACGTCGACGTGTTCGGCAGCGTCGACGGGAACGTCACGCCCATCCGGCTGGCCGGGCTCGCGGACGACCTGCACACGGCCGAGCCGTGCGTTCCGGCCGTCGGGGCGCATTTCGAGGAGCGCACCTACGACGTCGAGTACGGCGACACGCTGACGTCGGTGACGCAGCGCTTCGGCCTGCACCTCGACGACCTGGTGACGCTCAACCCGAAGCTGAACGGGACGGATCTGGCGCCGCCACAGGTGCTCACGGTGTTCCGCGGCGTCCGCCCGGCCCAGCTCGCCGCGCTCCCGGACGACGTGCCGGAAGCGCTGACCCTGCGGAGGATCCCATGACCGCCGACCGTCTCTACGAGCTCCTGCCCGCCGTGCACCGGCGTCGCGACGCCGAAGCGGGCCGGCCGCTGCAGGCGCTGCTCGCCGTCGTCCAAGAACAGGCCGACATCGTCGAGGCCGACATCGAGCAGCTCTACGCCGACTGGTTCGCCGAGACCTGCCGGGACTGGGTCGTGCCGTACCTGGGCGACCTCGTCGGTTACCGGGTGCTCCCCGGATCCGCCGAGGCGCTGGCGGTCGGAACCGAAGCGGGCCGGCGGCTGCTCGACGCCGTCGCCGGCCGCCGCGACGTCGCGCACACCGTCGGCCACCGGCGCCGGAAGGGCACCCTCGCACTGCTGGAAGAGCTGGCGAAGGACGTCGCGGGGTGGCCGGCGCGCGCGGTCGAGTTCCGCACGCTGCTCGGCGTCACGCAGTCGGTGCGGCTGCACGGGCGCGATCCCCGCGCGGACCGGCGGCGGCTGACCCGCGGGCGCACGGCGGACCTGCGTCACGCCGACGCGCTCGATCGCCTCGACGGCCCGTTCGACGCGGTGGCGCACACGGTCGACGTCCGCCGGATGAGTTCGGTGCGCACCCCGGGTCGCGCCAACATCCCCGCGGCGGGGCTGTTCCTGTGGCGGCTCAAGCCGTACCCGGTGACCCGGGCGCCGGCCCACTGCGACGACCGCGCGCGCACGCACTTCACGTTCAGCGTGCTCGGCAACACCGCGCCGCTGATCGCGAAGCCGGTCGACGAGCCGGCGCCGGCGCACCTCGCCGACGAGACGAACGTGCCGGCGTTCATCCGGCGGCTCGCGTTCGCCGAGCGGACCGCGCAGTACTACGGGCCGGGCAAGAGCCTGTGCGTCCACGTCGGCGGCGAACCGGTGCCGCTGCGGCGGATCGTGCCCGCCGACCTGACGCACTGGCGCTACCACCCGAAGAACGACCAGGTGGCGGTCGACCCGGTGCTCGGCCGGATCGCCTTCCCCGTGCGGCACGCGCCCGCCGAGGGGGTCTGGGTCGACTACCACTACGGCTTCTCCGACGACATCGGCGGCGGCGAGTACCTCCGCCCGCTGGGCCGCGAGCGTCCCCCGGCGTTCTACACGGTCGGCACGGCGAAGGGGAACGACTTCCCCGAGATCGGCGGGGCTCTGCGGCGGTGGCGGACGGAGAAGGAGAAGGACCCGGAGAAGCGCGAAGCCGTCATCGAAATCACCGACGCGGGCGACTACCACGAGAAGCTCGTCATCGAGCTGGACCACGGTGACCGGCTCACCGTGCGGGCAGCGCAGGGCAAGCGGCCGGTGGTGCGGGTGCTGGACCGCTACAGCAACCGCGCCGACTCCCTGGAGGTCACCGGGCCGCGGCGCGCGAAAGAATGCGAAGCAAAGCCACGGCTCGTGCTCGACGGACTGCTCGTCGCCGGGCGCGGGATCCGGGTGTCCGGCGAAGTAGGCCAGGTCGTCGTGCGGCACTGCACGCTGGTGCCGGGCTGGTCGCTGGACGAGCACTGCCGTCCCGAGCACGAGGAAGAGGCGAGCGTCGAGCTCGCGAACACCCCGGCGTGTCTCGAGGTCGAGCGCAGCATCCTCGGCTCGATCGTGGTCGACGTCGACGAGGTGCGCGGGGAGCCGAACCCGATCTGGCTCTCCGACAGCGTTCTCGATGCCGCGGGCCGGGGACTGGCCGCGCTTTCGGCCCCGGACGGGCGGCCGGCGCACGCGACGTTCAACGCCCGGCGCACGACCGTGTTCGGCGAAGTGCTGACCCACGCGGCCGGCTTGGTCGAAAACTCCATTGTGGACGGTTGCCTGCGGGTGGAACGGCGTCAGCACGGCTGTGTCCGGTTTTGCTGGCTCGGGCCGGGCTCGCGGACACCGCGGCGGTTCCACTGCCTGCCCGCCGACCCGCCGCCCGGTACGGCGCGGCGGGTCGTGCCGCGGTTCACCAGCACCCGTTACGGCACGCCGGGGTACGCCCAGCTCGCGCCGTCGTGCCCGGCGGAGATCCGCCGGGGCGCCGACGACGGCTCGGAGCTCGGCGCGTTCCACGACCTGTTCCAGCCGCAGCGCGAGGACAACCTGCGGCTGCGCCTCGACGAGTACGTTCCCGCCGGTTGCGACGCCGGCCTCGTGATCGTGACCTGAGAAGACCGGAGGGAATCATGCAGGGCGACTTCTCGCGGACGACGTTCGATCCGCTGAAGCACTACTCGGCGGTGCTGGCCCAGCAGGGCCGCGTGCAGCTCGACGCCGACTTCAACGAGCAGGCGGCGATCCTGCTGCGGCAGCTGCGCACGGTCGTCGCCGACCTCGTCGGCCCGGCCCGGGCGCCGGCCGGCGGCGGGGGCTTCGAGATCACGCAGGTCACCACGGACGGAACGACGACACCGGTGCGGGAGGACCTGGCGATCTCCCGGGGCCGGATCTACGTCGACGGTCTCCTGGTGGAGAACGACCTGCCCGGCGCCACCTACTGGACCCAGCCCGACCTGCGCCTCGAACCCGACGCCGACGAGCTGCCGCCCGAGGGGGCGTTCGTGGTGTACCTGCGGGTGTGGGAGCGGCTGGTGACCGCGCTGCAGGACCCGGCGATCCGCGAGATCGCGCTCGGCGACCCCGGGCCGGACACGTCCGCGCGGGCGAAGACGGTCTGGCAGGTCGCCGCCCTGGCGGTGGCCGCCACCGAAGTCGGTGCCGCGGAACAGGAGTTCGCCGAGAAGCTCGTCGGCTTCCGGCCGACCGGGTTGCTCACGGCGCAGGCGAAGCGGCCGCCCTTGGCCGCCGAAGACGCGTGCCACCTGCCGCCGGACAACCTCTTCCGCGGCCACGAGAACCAGCTCTACCGCGTCGAGGTGCACACCGGCGGCCAGGCCTGGTGGGCGAACGGTTCCACCGACACGGCGCGCCGGTCGGCCGTGCTCTCCGGCGCCACCTTCAAGTGGTCCCGCGAGAACGCGTCCGTGGTGTTCCCGGTGGTGTCGCTCTCCGGGGCGGTCGCGACGCTCGGGTCGCCGGGTCGCGACGGGAAGCTGGGCCTGGAGGTCGGCGACCGGGTCGAGCTGGTCGACGACGCGACCGCCGGCCGGGTGGCCGACGACGTCGCCGCGGCCGAGTACCCGGTCGCCGCGTCCCGGCTCCGCACGGTCGTCGCGATCGACGCGGCCGACCTGCGGGTGACGCTCGACAGCCAGGAGGGCGACGACGATTGCGGCCTCGGCGCGAACCCGTTCCTGCGCCGCTGGGACCACCTGCCCGGGCCGGGCACGCCGGACATCGCCGAGGACGGGGCGCTCCCGCTGATCGAGGGCCGGTGGCACGAGCTGGAAGACGGCGTCCAGGTGTTCTTCGAAGGGCCCCCGGCGCCCCCCGACGGCGAGGGCGACGGGAGGAGCACCGGCACGTACCGCCGCGGCGACTACTGGCTCATCCCGGCCCGCACGGCCAACGGTGACGTCCTGTGGCCGAAGAACGAGTTCCGGCCCCCGAACGGCGTGGAGTACCACTACGCTCCGCTCGCCTATGTGACCGGCGACACGGTCGACGCGACCCTGCGCAAGACGTTCGTCCCGCTCACGGAGGGCTCGGCACCGGTGCGCGAGGAACCGAAGCCGAAGACGACGGCCGGGCGGAGGAAGACGACCGGATAGGGCGGATCGGCCCGGCAAAGGTCTTGAATGAGTCATTCAGTCTTCGCAAGACTGAATGACTCATTCAAGACGCGGCGCCCCGGGTGGGTGTCAGCGCCGGACCGCGCCGGCCACCTCGGGGGCGCCGGCCGGTTCCGTGGCCGCGTCGAGGAGGCGGCGCATGCCCGGCGAAGGGTTCACCCCGAGCTCGCGCCGCAGCAGCATCCGGTAGGCGTGGTAGGTGTTGATCGCCTCGCTGTAGTTGCCCTCCGCGAGGTGGATCTCCAGCAGCAGCCGGTGCGGGCTCTCCCTCAGCGGCTCCGCGCGCAGCGCCCCGTGCACGGCCTCCAGCGCGTCGCCGAAGTTGCCCGCGCGCAGCTCGCGCGCCGCGAGCTTCTCGACCGTGTGCAGGTACAGCTGCCGCAGGCGTTCGCGCTCGACCAGCACCCAGTCCTCGTACCAGCCGGGCAGCAGCTCGTGCAGGCCACCGCCGCGCAGCGCGCGGTCGTCGCCGGCGTCTTCGCCGCGGGCGCTGTGCACGAGCTCGTCGACGTCGACCCGCACCCACGCGTGCAGGCTCAGCGTTTCCCCGTGCGCGGCCACCACGGGCGCGTCGAGCTGCTGCAACCGCCACAGCGCGGTGCGGAGCCTGCCGAACGCCTTGGGTTCCGCCGACTCCGGCCACAGCGCACCGACGACGTGCGTCCGCGTGACCTCCCGCCGCAACCCGACGAAGGCGATCAGGCGCTGCAACGCCTTCGGCACCTCCACGGGGCCGGGTCCGCAGTCGAGAGCGAACCCGTCGAGCATGCGCAGCCGAGCAGTGTTCGTCACCGGTGCCCCTTCCCCGAACTCCCGACCTGCATCATCCCGCCGTCGGGCGGTTCGACGGCACCCGAACGCGAGGCCGAAAGGGCAGCGTCGATCTTCCGAAAGGGCGTACTCCCGCTGGATCTTTCGGGCTAGCCCACGGCAACTCGATGAGTCGCCTCGATCACCGACCGCGTTACCCCGAAACTCCGCGAACGGCCGATCCCGCCCGAAAGGGCACCGAGCGGCCGGGACACCGTGCCGCTGCCTAGACTGACGACATGAGCAAGCGCTTAGTGGCCATGGGGGACTCGTTCACCGAAGGCGTCGGGGACGACGATCCGGCCGCCCCGAACGGCGTGCGCGGCTGGGCCGACCGCGTCGCCGAGCAGCTCGCCGCGCGCGAGCGTGGCTTCCGCTACGCCAACCTCGCCATCCGCGGCAAGCTGCTGCCGCAGGTGCTGGGCGAGCAGCTCGAGCCAGGGCTGGCGATGGAACCCGACCTCGTCTCCCTCTACGCCGGCGGGAACGACCTCATGCGGCCCAAGGTCGACATCGACGCGCTGCTCACCGGCTACGAAACCGCCGTCGCCCGGATCCGGGCGACCGGCGCCCGCCTGATCCTGTTCACCGGGGTCGACGGCGTCGAAGACCCGCTGTTCCGCGCGATCCGCGGCCGGGTGGCGATCTACAACGAGCTCGTGCGCGGGATCGCGGCCCGCCACGGCGCGCTGCTGGTGGACCTGTGGTCGATGCGGCAGCTGTGCGACCGCCGGTTCTGGGCGCCGGACCGCTTGCACCTCAACGCGCTCGGGCACACCGAGGTCGCCATCGAGGTGCTGCGGGTCCTCGGGGTCGAGCACCCGCTGCTCACCCCGGAACTGGCGCCGCGTGCGGTGCTGAGCCCGGCCGCGCGCCGCAGCCAGAACCTGCAGTGGGCACGGGAGCACGCGCTGCCGTGGGTGCGGCGGCGCGTGAGAGGCGAATCGTCCGGGGACACCCTGGCGGCGAAGCGCCCGACGCTGGAGCCGGTCGGCTCAGCGCCGCTCCCCCGCTGACCCCTGCGGGCGAAGCCCGTCGAAGAGGATCGTCACGGCCCGGTCGCGCAGGCGCGCGTCCGGGCCGGCGTACTCGGCGGCCTTCGCCACACCGATGATGATCGTGATCAGCTCACCCGGGACGAGGTCCTCGCGGACCGCACCCGCGGCCTGGGCGCGGGACAGCAGCACCCCGAGCGCGCGGAGCAGCCGGGCACCGATGTCCGACTTGGCGTGCGGCACGCTCACGCCGGCCGCCGTGAGCGCCTCGAAGTAGGCGTTCTTGGCGCTGGACATCTCGATCCAGCCGGCGAGGAAGGTGAAGAACGCCCCGCCCGGATCCGCGGAATCGGCCGCCACGACGGCTTCGGCCTCGTCGGCGAACCGGTGCAACCGGGCGACCAGCACGGCCTCGAGGAGGGCCTCCTTCGTCGGGAAGTGCCGGAACACCGTGCCGATGCCGACGCCGGCGGCGCGGGCGACCTCTTCGGTCGGCGCCCCGGTGCCCTTGGCGGCGAACACGCTCTCGGCCGCTTCCAGCACGCGCGCCCGGTTGCGCCGGGCGTCGGCGCGCAGGGGTTTCGGCTCGGCGGGATCAGCGGCGGGGGTCACCACTCGATCGTAACGGGGCCGGGTCGTCCAGGGCGTCCAGCAACCGGGCCAGCGCCCGCGGCACGTGGGAGCGCCAGCCGCCGCCCATGATCCGCCGCGAGACGCGCTCGAACTCGTCGTCCGGGTCGAAGCCGGTGTGGCTGAGGAAGAGCCGGGTGCCGGTGCCCTCCGGCTCCAGCCGCCAGGTGACCGTCCACCGCGGACCCCAGCGGATGCTGAGCTTGCGCTCGGGCTCGACCTCCAGGACCTCGCACGCCACCGGACCGCCGGCGAACCCCGCCGCGGGCACCGGCTCGGCGAGCAGCTGGAACCGGTGCCCCACCACGGGTTTGATGTCGTTGGGCATGGCGATCCAGCGTTCGAGCAGGTCCGGTTCGGTCAGCGCGCGCCAGACCTTGCGCGCCGGGTGGGCGAGGAACTGGTCGACGTGGATCGCGGCCGGGTCGTCGTCGGTCACAGGTCGTCCTCCTCGTCGAGCAGGTCACGCAGGTTCGCGAGCTTGCTCCGCCAGAACCGCTCGTACGGCGTGAGCCAGTCCGCGACCTCTTCGAGTGGAGCCGCGTCGAGACGGTAGACGCGGTTGCGGCCCTGCCGCTGTTCGCTGACCAGGCCGGCCTCCCGAAGCACCCGAAGGTGTTCCGACAGGCTGGGCCGGGCCATCTCGAACCGCTCGGCGATCGAACCGGCCGCCATCGGACCGTCCAGCAGCAGCCGCAGGACCTCCCGCCGCGCCGGGCTGGCCAGCGCGGCGAAGACGTCGTCGTTGACCGGCATCAGTGGGGTACGTTGCCGAAGTCCGACGGCTGGAGCAGGCCGAGGGTGTGGCCGTCGAGGTCCTTGAAGGACGTCGCGCGCCCCCACAGCCGCTCCTCCGGGTCGGCCACCTCGACGCCGCCGGCCCGCAGCGCGGCGACGTCGGCGTCGAGGTCGGTGGTCTGCAGCTGGAAGTGCCGCGGGCCCGGCTCGATCCCGGTGACCTGCTGGTCGGTGAGCACCACACCCGTCTGCGCACCCTGCGGAGCGACCATCACGAACCGGCCGCCCTCGGGCGTGCGGCGGTCGACGAGCGCCGTGAAGCCGAGCTTGCCGACGTAGAAGTCCCGCGCGCGGGCGTGGTCGGCAACGGGCAGGGTCAGGAACTGCACGTGGGTGATCGTCATGCCCGCGACAATACGTAGGGGTTCTCCTACATGTCAACGGGGCTGCCGAACCACCGTTCTAGCGCCGAGCGCAGTGCCTTCCGCTCGGCGTCGTCGGGCTCGGTCGAGCTGGTCGCCCAGGCGACGTACCCGTCCGGCCGGATGAGCAACGCGGTCGCGTCGACGTCCGCCGCGCCCGCGACCAGGTCGACGCGGCCGGTCCAGCCGCGCAGCTCGTCGCCGAGCGAACCGCTCGGGGTCAGGTCCAGCAGCAGCGGCCGGGCCGTGCGGGTCAGCTCGGCGAGCCGGGTTCCGTCGTCCAGCACGAGATCCGGGGCCCACCGGCCGTCGAGCGGGTGGTCGGTGCCCGGCTCGTACCGGACGTCCGCGCCGGACATCAGGTCGGCGATGTGCTGCACGGTGCCGGGTTGCCGCAGCAGCTCGCCGAAGAGCTGCCGCAGTGCGGTGACGTCGCGGCCCGGCGCGATCAGCGCGGACTGGGCCTGGGTGTGCATGACGACGCGCTCGGCGATCGGGCGGCGTTCACTCTCGTAGGTGTCGAGCAGGCCGGCGGGCGCCCAGCCGTGCAGGTCGGCGGCGAGCTTCCAGCCGAGGGCGACGGCGTCCTGCAACCCGAGGTTCAGGCCCGGCCCGCCGATCGCGGAGTGGACGTGCGCCGCGTCGCCGACCAGCAGCACGCGGCCGTCGCGGAAGCGGTCGGCCAGCCGGGTGTTGCGGCCGCGAAGCCGCCGCAGCAGATGCGGTCCGTCGCCTTCCGGCGGCCCGATCGGCAGGGCGAAGCCGAGCACGCGCTCGATGCTCGCGCGCTGGTCGTCGAGGGTCATCGGGGGCTCGTCGGCGCGCTCCTCCTCGTCGGTCCACTCCATCGTCGTGACGAGGGGCCGGCCGGGAAACGGCGCGTGGACGAACAGGCCGGTTTCGGTGCGGTAGTGGAAGAACGGCGGGATGACGCCGTGGCCGGGCACGGTCAGCCCGCCCGACGCGGTGTCGACGAACTCCGCGGCGACGGTGGCGTTCGCGGTCAGCGAGAGGGTGCGATCCTCGGTCACGCCGGGGAAACCGATGCCGGCGAGCTTGCGCGTGATGCTGCGTCCGCCGTCGGCGCCGACGAGGTAGCGGGTGGTGAGCCGGCCCGGGCCGGCCGGGCCGGTGAAGTCGAGGGTGACCGCGTCGGCGTCCTGGGTCAGGCCGGTGAGCTCGTGGCCCCAGCGGATCTCGACGCCGAGTTCGCCCGCTCGTTCGGTGAGCATCGCCGCGACGCGCCGTTGCGGCACGCCCAGGACGTTCAGCGAGTTGTGCTCGGCCAGGGTGAGGTCCAGGCGCATCCCCCCGAAGACGAACGCGGGGACGGGCGGGGCGATCGGGCCGGCGAGGCGGTCGTGCAGCCCGCGGCGGTCGAGCAGGCGCACGACCTGGCCGACCAAGCCGTTGGCGCGGTTCTCCTCGGTCGGTTCGGGCAGCCGTTCCAGCACGAGCGGGCGGATGCCGGCGAGGGCGAGTTCGCAGGCGAGCATGAGGCCGTTGGGTCCGGCACCCGCGATGACGACGTCTTCCATGGCGGAACTCCTTGCGGTGAGAGGGCATGGCGAAGAAACCCGGCGACCCTGCCGGGCGTGGAGCGGTGGGAATCAGCGCGGTTCGGGCAGACCGGCGGCGAGCCGGCCGAACACGTCCCGGATCAGGTCTTCCATCGGCCGAGGCGGCTCGGTCCCGAGCAACTGCCGCGTGACGACGTTGAGCGCGGCGGCGACGACGCCCGCGACGAGCGCCGGGTAGACGTCCGTCTCGGCGTCGGTGCCGGTGCGTTCGGCGACGACCCGGGCGATCTCGGCTTCGCCCGCCGCGCCGGCCTTGTGGAACTCGCTCTGCAGGGCGGGTTCCGCGACCATCAGCCGGATCCCGGCGAGCCACGACCGGTCGGGGACCCGGCCTTCGGTGATCGGCTCGCCGAGGGCGAACCCGGCCAGCACAGCCGCGGTGATGGCCGCCCAGATCGGCTCGCCCGCGGGGCGTTCCCGCAGGGCGGCGGCGATCGCGCGGGCCCGGTCACGGTGGCGGGCCACGATGGCCTCGCCCTTGGTGCCGAAGTAGTTGCTGAAGGTCCGGGTGGACACCCCGGCTTCGGCGGCGATGTCCTCGATCCGGACGTTGGCGTAGCCGCGTTCGACGGTCAGCCGGATGGCCGCCCAGCTCAGCGCGATGCGCGTCTCGTGCTTCCTGCGCTCACGCAGCCCGTTGGCGTCCATGAGCCCACCATAGCGGAACTTGCAGATTCTGCAAACTTGCTGAATCTGCACTTTGTTCATCATCGACCGGACCAGATATCGGCCATCGATCGCCGAAACCGTCGACGGGCGTCACACTGTTGTGTGACATCAGTCACCGGAGGTGTTGAGAGATGGTCTTGGGCGACAACGGAGTCACTCACAAGGTGGAACCGGACAGCAAGTCCGGGAAGGTTCAGGTACGGCGTGCGGCGCTGGCGAGCGCGATCGGCACGACCATCGAGTGGTACGACTTCTTCCTCTACAACACCGCGGCGGCCTTGGTCTTCCCCCACCTGTTCTTCCCCGCGTCCAGCGCCTACGCCGGAGCCATGCAGTCGTTCGCGACCTACGCGGTCGGGTTCGCCGCCCGCCCGGTCGGCGCCGCGATCTTCGGGCACTGGGGCGACCGGATCGGCCGCAAGGCCACGCTGATCGTCACGCTGCTGCTGATGGGCATCTCGTCCGGCATCGTCGGGATGCTGCCCGGGACCGCGGCCATCGGGTTCGCCGCGCCGCTGCTCCTGGTGCTGCTGCGGCTGATCCAGGGCCTCGCGATCGGCGGTGAGTGGAGTGGCTCGGTGCTGCTCGCGATGGAGTGGGGCGACCAGAAGAAACGCGGGCTGCTGGGCAGTTTCGCGCAGATCGGCGTCCCGGTCGGACTGGTGCTCGGCACCGGCGGCATGACGCTGCTGTCGGCGACCCTCTCCCCTGAGGACTTCGACTCGTGGGGCTGGCGGCTGCCGTTCCTGGCCAGCTTGATCCTGGTCGCGGTCGGCCTGGTGATCCGGCTGAAGATCCTCGAGACGCCGATGTTCGCCAAGCTGATCAAGAATCAGCAGACCGCGCGGACCCCGGTGCTCGACGCGATCCGGCACCACTGGCGCGAGATCCTGCTCTCGGCCGGCGTGCGGTTCAGCGAGCAGATGCCGTTCTACCTCTTCACCAGCTACGTGCTGGTCTACGTCGTCTCGCGGCACGAGTTCACAAAGACGTTCGTGCTCAACGCGGTCCTCGTCGGCGCCGCGTGCGAACTGGCGATGATCCCGTTCTTCTCGGCGCTGTCTGACCGCGTCGGCCGGAAGCGGGTGTATCTGGCCGGGGCGGTGTTCACCGGCGTGATCGCGTTCCCGTACTTCACGATCCTGGCGCACGGCAACCACGCGCTGGTGTTCGTCGCGGTGGTGGTGTCGTTCATCCCGCACGCGCTGCAGTACGGCCCGCAGGCGGCGTTGATCGGCGAGAGCTTCCCGACGCATCTGCGCTACGGCGGCGCGGGGCTGGGTTACCAGCTGGCGTCGGTGTTCGCGGGCGGCCCGGCACCGCTGCTGGCGACGTGGCTGCTGCACCAGACCGGGACGCCGTACTCGATCTCGGGCTACATCATCCTGTCGGCGGTGGTCACGGTGCTGTGCGTGATCTTCCTGAAGGACCGCTCGAAGGCCGACATCGACGACGTGACGGTTTACCAGCGAAGCTGAGCCGACACCGGCCAGCGCGCGACCGGATTGCCGAGCCGGTGTGCGGAAACGGACGACACGCGTGTCTGAAGGGTCGACACACCCGTGCCGAACGCCGTGAAGGCCCCCTTACCGGCCATAAGAGCCGGTAAGGGGGCCTTCACGGGCTTGCGGGTCAGCGGCGCGGGCCGCCCTGGGGTCCGCCGAACGGGGGCTGCTGCGGGAACGGCCCGCTGCCCGGGTTCTGCGGGCCGCCGAACTGGCCCGGCGGCGGGGACTGCGGCGGCTGGCCCTGGTACTGGCCGCCGACGGGCGGCTGGCCGGCCGGGGACTGCGGCTGCGGCAGGGGCTGGCCGCTCTGCGGCGTCGGCGGCTGCTGCGGTGCGGGCGTGACCTCGGTGCCCCGCTCCTCGTCCGCCGGCTCCAGCTCCGGCTGCTGCTGGACCGGACGCGGGATCGCCGGCCGCGCGGGCGGGGCCGACGGCGTCCCGAGGGCCGGGACCTCCTGGCGCGCCACGGCTTCCGCGGCCGCCACGGCCTCGGCGACCTTCGGGTCGATCTTCGTCTCGAACCAGCTCGCGACCTCTTCGTCCTCGAGTTCGGGCTTGGCCGGGACGTCGTCCTCCTTCGGCGGCTCGTAGCGGAAGACGCCGTCGTCGCCGGGGGCGCCGAGCGCGCGGGCGAAGCCTTCGAGGGCCTTGCCGTAGTCGCTCGGGATCATCCAGACCTTGTTCGCGTCGCCCTGCGCCATCTGCGGCAGTGTCTGCAGGTACTGGTAGGCCAGCACCTCCGGCGTCGGGCGACCGGCCTTGATCGCGGCGAACACCTTCTCGATCGCCTTCGCCTGGCCCTGCGCCTGCAGGTACCGCGCGGCGCGTTCACCCTGGGCCCGCAGGATGCGGGACTGCCGCTCGGCCTCGGCGCCGAGGATGGTGGCCTGGCGGCCACCTTCGGCTAAGAGGATCTGGCTCTGCTTCTGGCCTTCCGCGGTCTTGATCGCGGACTCCCGCTGACCTTCCGCGGTGAGGATCATGGCGCGCTTCTCACGGTCGGCACGCATCTGCTTCTCCATCGAGTCCTGGATGGAGGGCGGCGGGTCGATCGCCTTCAGCTCGACGCGGCCGACGCGGATGCCCCAGCGGCCGGTCGCCTCGTCGAGCACGCCGCGCAGCTGCGTGTTGATCGAGTCGCGCGAGGTCAGCGTCTGCTCGAGGCTCATGCCACCGACCACGTTGCGGAGCGTGGTGGTGGTCAGCTGCTCGACACCGACGATGTAGTTCGAGATCTCGTACACCGCGGCGCGGGAGTCGGTGACCTGGAAGTACACGACGGTGTCGATCGACACCGTCAGGTTGTCCTCGGTGATGACCGGCTGCGGCGGGAACGAGACGACCTGCTCGCGCAGGTCGATCCGGGCGCGCACCTTGTCCAGGAACGGCACCAGGAAGGTCAGGCCCGGCGACGCCACGGTGCGGAACCGGCCCAGCCGCTCGATCACCGCCGACTGCGCCTGCGGCACGACCATGATCGCCTTGGCTACCGTGATGATCACGAAGAGAGCCAGTAAGACGACCACGACGATCGCTACTGTGGTGGTCAAGAGATCTTCCCCTTACCTAGTACCATTCTTGCGCGGTTGACGGTGTTCCGGGCGCCGCGGGCGGGGTCACCGCGAGCTTCAGCTCCTTCGCGGCGATGCCCCAGCGGCCCGTGGTGTCGTGCAGGACCGTCCACACTGTACGGTGCAGGTCCCCCGGTGCGGTGACGGCGCGCTCGGCCGTCGTCAGGCTCGCTTCCTGCCGCAACGCCGTGCGGGTCAGCTGTTCGATCGCGAGCGCCGGATTGCTGATTTCGTACGTCGCCAGCTTCGGGTCGGTGACGGCAAAAATGACCTCGAATCCGATGTGGACTTCCCGTCCGTCGCCGGCCTCCACGGCCCGGGGCGGCGCCGACAGGATCTGCTCACCGAGGTCGACGCGCGCCCGGACGCGGTCGGCGAACGGCACCACGAAGTGGCGGCCGGGGCCGAGCACGGCGCGGAACCGCCCGCCGCGTTCGATCACCGCGGCCCGGCCTTCGGGGACGACGACGAGCCCCAGGCTCACGGCTCGGCCGACACGACGGCGGTGGCGCCCGAGATCTCGACGACCGTGACGGACGTGCCGGGCTCGATCGGTTCGTGGTGCTCCGAGAGGCTGCGCGCGGACCAGACGTCGCCGGCCAGCTTCACCTGCCCGGCTTCGAAGTCCACTGTGGACACGACGACGGCGCGGGCGCCGATGAGGGCCTCGATGCCGGTGCGGTGGCCGGTACCGGCGAGGAAGCGCCGCTTCAGCGCGGGCCGGACCAGCACGAGCATCCCGACCGAGGCGACGGCGAACACGGCGACGTCGATGAAGACGTTCCCGGTGAGCACGTCGGCTCCGGCGCCGAACAGCGCGCCGACGCCCAGCATGATCAGCACGAAGTCCCCGGAGAGGACTTCCGCGATCATCAGGGCGATGCCGACGATCAACCAGACCACTGCCCATGCCATGGCTTCATGCTCTCAGATCGTGCCGGTTCGCACCGGCAGAGTGCTGTGCCGGTTGTTATCAATCCGACCACGGTCACGGCCGGATGGCTTCGGAGCAGCGCTTACGTGCCGTTTGGGGGCCGGCCTGCCTTTGGCCGGATCGATAACGTGACGTGACCTACGCGTGACCTTGGACAATTCGGACATTCAGCCCTCTTCTGCCGGCTCGGTGACGAAGTCGATGAGCCGCTCCACGGCCCCGATGAGCGGGGTCTCGAGGTCACGGAAACTGCTCACCCCGCTCAGGACACGTTGCCAGCCTTCGTAAGGTTGCCCCCAGCCGAGCGCGTCGCAGATCCCCTGCTTCCACTCGGTGCCGCGCGGGATCTTCGGCCACGCGCTGATCCCGACCGCCTCGGGCCGCACGGCCTCCCAGACGTCGATGTACGGATGCCCGGTGACCAGCACGTTCTCGTCGTGGACCGCCTCGACGAGCCGGGACTCCTTGCTGCCGGGCACGAGGTGGTCGACGAGCACGCCGAGCCGCCGACCGGGACCGGTGCCGAACTCGGCGACCCGGTCGGAAAGGACGTCGACACCGTCCAGGGGCTCCACGACGACGCCTTCGACGCGCAGGTCGTGGCCCCAGACGCGTTCGACGAGCTCGGCGTCGTGCTTGCCTTCGACCCAGATGCGCGAGTCGCGGGCGACGCGGGCCTGCAGGCCCTGCACCTTCACCGACCCGGACGCGGAGGCCTGCTTGACCGGCGCCTTCACCGTCTTGACCGGCACCAGCGTGACCGGTTTGCCCTCCAGCAGGAAGCCGGCGGGTTCGAGCGGGAAGACGCGGTGGCGGCCCTTGGCGTCCTCGAGCACGACGTTGCCGTACTCGATCTTCACCACCGCGCCGCAGTAGCCGCTGGCCGGGTCTTCGACGACGAGACCGGGCTCGGCCGGGACTTCGGGCACCTTCTTGCGGCGCCGGCCGGCCAGCACGTCGTCATAGGAATGGGAGCGCACGACCCGGCACGCTAGTGGCCGGAAAGGCCCGGCCGGGTGATGCCACGCCGGTCAGCGCGCCAACTCCAGCACGGCGTCGGTGAACGGTGACCGCTCGCCGCGGCGCAAAGGCGACAATGCGACCAGCGGGGCCATCGCGACGCACCAGGCGCGGACGCGCTCGGCGTCGAAGCCCGCCACGTGCGGGGCGAGCGCGGCGAGGCCGTCGTCGATCGTGCCGCCCTTGGCCATCGGGACGAACATCCAGTCGATGGCGTCGAGCGAGGGGTCGCCGATGCCGGGGCGCGGGTCGATGGCGACGGCGCCGCGGCCGGGTCCGGCGTCGAGGACGTTCGCCGGGTGGAGGTCGCCGTGGATCAGCGTGACCGGTCCGCTGGTGGCCAGCTCCATGGCCCGCTCGCGGCCCTTGTGCAGGGTTTCGGCGCTCAGGTGCTCGGCGGCGACCGGGGAGTCGCGGCGGCGGCGTTCGGAGAGGGTGAAGATGAACTCGATGCCGTCGGCCAGCCGCCCGAAGTCACCGACCGGTTGAACGGAGTGCAGCTGGTCGAGCATTTCGCCGATCTCGGCCCACGGGACGTCGCCGTCCAGCTGCGTGCCCGGGACCAGGCCTTCGAGGAGGATCGCGTTGGCGTCGAGGTCGGCGTCGAGCACCTGGACGACGCGGGAGCAGCCCGCCCAGGCCCGCAGCCCGGTCGCCTCGAGCCGGGCGACCTCGGGATCCGGGGTCAGTTTGAGCACGCGCAGGTCACCGCGAGGACCCGTGCACAGCAGGGTGCGGCCGGTGTTGCCGGGCCGGGCTTCGCGGACGGTCAGCCCCCACCGCGCAGTCAAATGGGCGACCAGGTCCGGGAGCGCGTCGCACCAAGGCTCGGCCAGCTCCGCGCCGAAGCGGTCGGCCAGCCGCGCGCGGGCGGCCGCATCGATCAGAACAGCGGCCACGGGATGGCGCGCCAGTCGTCGCCGGGTTCGGGGAAGATGCCTTCGGCCAGCAGCAGGTCGGTGCGTTCGGCCAGGGCCCGGATCTCGAACTTGGTGATGTGCTCGGCCAGCGTCTTGCCGAGGCCGCCGTCGATCTCCGAGCGCAGCTTCTCGAGCTTCTCGACGGTGTCCGGCGGCACCGGCTCGCCGATCCAGCCCCAGAGCACGGTCCGCAGCTTGGGGTCGGTGTGCAGGCAGATGCCGTGGTCGACGCCGTAGACGCGGCCGTCGAGGCCGGGCAGCAGGTGCCCGCCCTTGCGGTCGGTGTTGTTGACGACGATGTCGAGGACGGCGAGGTCGCGCAGCCCGGGGTGGTCGGCGTGGGCCAGCACCGCGGGCTCGCCGAGCCGGTCGTGGGCGTGCAGCACGACCCGCCAGCCTTCGGGTACTTCGTCGGGCGGGAGGACCTCGACGACGTCCTCTTCGGTGGTCTCGATCCACAGCTGGACCATGCCGGGGCCGAACGGCCCGTCGCGCAGCACGGTCGGCGGGATCGCACCGATGCCGGCGGCCTCGCTGATGATCGCGGTGGCGACTTCGCGGCCGGCGAGGGTGCCGTCGGGGAAGTCCCACAGGGGCCGCTCCCCCGACACCGGCTTGTACACGACGCGGCCGGTGACGCCGTCGAGCTCGATGGCGCAGAAGAGCGTGACGTTGGAGGCGTCGACGAGGCGGCCTTCGACGTCGATGCGGCCGTGCGTGACGAGTTCGCGGGACGCCGGGTCGGCCGGATCCGGCGGTACTGCCGGCGTGTCGGCCATGGTCAGTCTTCGTCCGCGTCGGTCTCGCGCCGGTAGCCGTTCTGCCGGGGGCAGATGTGCCCGGCCGGGTCGAGCGGCTCGCCGCACAGCGGGCACGGCTTGCGGCCGGCGTTGACGACGCGGTCGGTCCGCTCGGCGAAGGCGCGGGCGGCGACCGGGGTGAGGAAGACGCGGACGGCGTCCGGGCCCTCCTCGGTGTCGTCGAGCACGACCGTCTCGTCGACCTCGCCTTCGGTGATGGCGAGCAGCTCGATGACGACGGCGCTGCTGTCGGCGTCCCAGCCGAGACCCATGGTCCCGACGCGGAACTCCTCCTCGACCGGGACGGTGAGGGGGTCGACGTCGAGCTGGTCGTCGGGGACGTCGTCGGGCACGTCGGCACCGAAGCGGCTGGCGACTTCCTCGAGCAGTGAGCTGAGGCGCTCGGCGAGGACGACGACCTGCTGTTTTTCGATGGCGACGCTGATGGTGCGCACGTCCTCGGAGGCCTGGAGGTAGAACGTGCGATCGCCGGGCTCGCCGACGGTGCCGGTGACGAACCGATCCGGCTGGCGGAAGACGTGGATTACGCGAGACATAGCACTGTCGACCCTAGGCCACGGGCGCATGATCGGCATCCGCCGCCCCACCTTCGCGGGCCGCTAGCCTCTGGGGGTGTCTCGGATCTCCCCGTACGGAACCTGGTCCTCGCCCATCACCGCCGCCGAGGTGGCCGCCGCCGGTGGCGGCCCGCAGTGGCTCGACGTCGTCGGGGACGAGGTGTGGTGGGCCGAGGCGCGGCCCGGTGAGCAGGGGCGGGTCGCCCTGGTCCGGGCGGTGCCGGGCGGGACGGAGGACGTGCTGCCGGCGCCGTGGAACGTCCGCAACCGGCTGCACGAGTACGGCGGACGGCCGTGGGCGGTCGCCGATGGCGTGGTGGTGTTCACGCACTGGGCCGATCAGCGGGTTTACGCGGTGAGCGAAACCGGTGTGGTGCCGCTGACACCTGCTCCCCCGGAGCCCCAGAGCGTCCGGTACGGCGACTTGCGGCCCGGCCGGCCGGGCGAGGTGTTCGCGGTCCGCGAACGCGGTGTCGGGCCGCGGCCGACCGACGTCGAGCGGGAGCTCGTGGCGATTCCTCTCGACGGCGGCCCGGAGCGGGTGCTCGCCGCGAGCCACCACTTCCTGACCGTGCCGAAGCTGTCGCCGGACGGGCGGCACGCGGCGTGGTTCGGCTGGGACCACCCGGCGATGCCGTGGGACGGGACCGAGCTGTGCGTGGCTCCCATCGCCGAAGACGGATCCTTCGAGCCGCACCGGGTGCTGGCCGGCGGTGCGGACGTCTCGGTGTGCCAGGTCGAGTGGGAGACGCCGGCGACGCTGCTGGCGCTGCTCGACCCGGACGGCTGGTGGAACCTGCACCGGGTCGGGCTCGACGGGTCGCTGACGAACCTCGCGCCGGTCGAGCGGGAGCTGGGCGGGCCGCTGTGGAAGGCCGGATCGCGGTGGTTCGTCCCGCTCGGCGGCGGGCGGCACGCGGTGCTGGCGTCGGGGCGGCTGGCCGTGCTCGACGAAGCGGACGGCTCGGTGACCGCGGTCGGCGAGGAGCAGACGGCGTGGTCGTCGACGGGGCTCGCGGTCTCCGGGGACGGCGTCGTCGGGGTCGCCGGCAGCCCGGTGCGCGAGTCCGCCGTGGTGCGCGTCGCCCTCGATGGCGCGGTGACGGATCTGACGCCGCAGCCGGAGCTGCCGGCGGCGTTCCTGCCGGTGCCCGAAGAGCGGGTGTTCACGACGGCGGACGGCGAGACCGTGCCGGTGGTGCTGTACCGGCCGGCGAACCCGGACTTCGCGGCGCCGGAGGACGAGCGTCCGCCGCTGCTGGTGCACGTCCACGGCGGGCCGACCGGGCAGTACCTGCCGATGCTGGACCTGGAGCTGGCCTACTTCACCAGCCGGGGCATCGCGGTGGCGGCGGTGAACTACGGCGGGTCGACCGGCTTCGGCCGGGCTTACCGAGAACGGCTGCGCGAGCAGTGGGGCGTGGTGGACGTCGCGGACTGCGTCGCGGTGGCCGAGGCGCTGGTGGCGGCCGGGCTGGCCGACGGCGACCGGCTGGCGGTGCGCGGCGGCAGCGCGGGCGGGTTCACCGCGGCGGCGTCGCTGACCACGACGAAGACCTACCGGGCGGGCACGGTGATGTACCCGGTGCTGGACCTGGCCGGGTGGACCGGCACCGAGGGCGACACGCACGACTTCGAGTCGCGGTACCTGGACGGGCTGGTCGGCCCGCTGCCCTCGGCGAGGCAGCGCTACGTCGAGCGCTCGCCGCTGGCGAACTCGGCGTCGCTGGCCGGGCCGGTGCTGTTCCAGCAGGGACTGGAGGACCGGATCTGCCCGCCGGAGCAGGCGGACCGGTTCGTGGCCGGGCTGGAAGGGCGCGGGATCCCGTACGCCTACCAGCGGTTCCCCGGGGAGCAGCACGGGTTCCGGCAGGCGGCGACGATCGTGGCGGCGCTGGAGGCGGAGCTGTCGTTCTACGGTCAGGTGCTCGGGTTCGACACGCCGGGCGTGGCGCGGCTGGAGCTGTCGAAGTGAGGCCGCCGCGCCTGCGGGCGGGCGACACGATCGCGGTGGTCGCACCGGCCGGACCGGTGCCGGCGGACCTGCTGGAGAAGGCGATCCCGGTGTTGCGCGGCTGGGGTGTCGAGCTGCGGATCGGGCCGTGCGTGCGGGCCGAGCCGGGGTCGCCGCCGTATCTGTCCGCTTCGGACGCCGCGCGGGCGGCGGAGTTCACCGAGGCGTGGCTGGACCCGGGCGTGCGGTGCGTGCTGGCCGCGCGGGGCGGCTACGGCGTGCAGCGGATGCTGGACCTGGTGGACTGGGCGGCGTTGCGGGAGGCGGGCCCGAAGGTGCTGGCCGGGTCTTCGGACATCACGGCGTTGCACCGGGCGGTGGACGTCCACTTGGGACTGTCCAGTTTGTTCTCCCCGATGCCGGCGAGCGTGCTGTTCGACGACTTCGCGGTGGAGCACCTGCGGCGTTCGCTGTTCGACCCGGAGCGGAACCTGGTGGTGCGCGGCGGTTCGGCGCTGGTACCGGGCCGGGCTTCGGGGACGTTGACCGGCGGGAACCTGTCGTTGCTGGCGGCGGGGATCGGGACGCCGGAGCAGGGTTCGGCGCGGGATTCGGTGGTGCTGCTGGAGGACGTCACCGAGAGCGTGTACCGGCTCGACCGGATGCTGACGCAGCTGCTGCGCAGCGGCTGGTTCGCCGGGGTTCGCGGGATCGTGCTGGGTTCGTGGGCGGCGTGCGGCGATCCTTCGGAGGTGCGGGCGCTGATGCTGGAGCGGCTGGGTCCGCTGGGGGTGCCGATGGTGGCGGAGTTCGGGTTCGGGCACGTGGCGTCGTCGCCGACGTTGCCGCTGGGCGTGCCGGTTGCGCTGGACGCGGACCTGGGGACGCTGACGTTCGACTCCCCCGCGCTGTCATGACTCCGGAAGAGGCTCGGGAACGGTTCGCCGCGGCGCGGGTGGCTCGGCTGGCCACGGTGTCGGATTCCGGGGTGCCGCACCTGGTGCCGGTGACGTTCGCGGTGCGCGGCGACACGGTGGTGTTCGCGGTGGACCACAAACCGAAGTCGACGACGTCGTTGCGGCGGCTGCGCAACATCGCGGAGAACCCGGCGGTGTGCTTCCTGGCCGACGGCTACGCCGAGGACTGGTCGGAACTGTGGTGGGCTCGCGCGGACGGCTCCGCGCGGGTGCTGTCCGACGCCGAGCGCGCCGAGCCGGTGTCGTGGCTGGTGGCGAAGTACGAGCAGTACGACGAGCGGCCGCCGGAGCACGCGGTGGTCGCGACGGAGATCCACACCTGGCGCGGCTGGACAGCAGACCAACTCAGTCGCGGATGAACTTCTCCGGGCGCCGCCACGCGTCGATCAGGCCCAGCGGGTCCGGGCGCAGCAGCGACGCCGCCGAGTAGAGGCTCGCCACGACGACCAGGGCGATGAACCACCAGTCGTACAGGGCCTGCTCGCCCGTCGGGTAGTACACCAGCGTCACGAAGACCGACACCGCCACCACCAGCGCCAAGTGGCGTGGCTGCCACTTGAACGCCGACAGGAGCACGAAACCCCAGGTCAGGTACCACGGCAGGGTCGGCGGCATGAGGATCGCCACCGCGAGCAGCGAGATCCCGGCCCGGTACACCGCCTCGGTGCCGCCGCCGCGGCCGAGCCACCACTGGCGGATGCCGATGCCGATCAGCAGGAGCATGCCCGCCGCGCGGGCGACCGTCACGAACGGCGAGACCTGGACGTCCACGACCAGGTGGACCAGGTTGTAGAACACCTCGCCGATGCCGGTGGGGATGTTCAGCCAGTTCGCGATGAGCTGTGGGGCCTTGAGCCCGGACCACCAGCCCATGTTGAGCGAGCCGAGCGAGATCCACGTGCCGGCGACGAACACCGGCAGGAACAGCCCGACCGACGCGGCGCCGGCGCGCAGGAAGTTGCGGACCTTCGACTCGCCCTCGAGGTGGTTGGCCCAGATCCAGACGATGAACGGCAGCGCGATCGCCGCCGTGGGCTTGATCAGCATGCCGATCGTGACGAGGACGACCGCGGCGACGTGCTTGCGCTCCAGGGCGGCGAGGACGCCGATGGTGAGGAACGCGAGCATCATCAGGTCGTTGTGCGGGCCGCCGAAGAGGTGGATCACCATCATCGGGCTGGCCACCGCGAGCCACAGCGCGACCGGGAGCTTGCCGCCGAGGTGCTTGACCAGCCGCGGCAGCGCCCACAGCGTCCCGGCCAGGCCGACGAGCAGCACGACGCGCATGAGGATGACGCCGAGGATCATGTTGTCGCCGGTGGTGGCGACAACGCCCTTGGAGATCAGCAGGAACAGCGGCCCGTAGGGCGCCGGGGTGGTCTGCCAGAGCGGGTGGACGTTCTGCACGACGTTCGGCAGCACGTCGAGCTCGGCGGGGCCGTTGGCGTACGGGTCGAGCCCGTAGAGCAGCTGGGCGCCCTGGCCGAGGTAGGAGAAGACGTCGCGGGTGAACAGCGGCGGCGAGATGAGCAGCGGCGCCATCCAGCAGCCGGCGGCGATCAGGATCGGGCGGCTGCCGACGCGGCCGAGCAGGACGTAGCGGCCGAGGCGGACCCAGGCCCACACCACGAGGCCGAAGCCGGTGTAGAGGACGGCGTTGGCGAGCATGCGACCGTGGCCGTAGCGGATCCACGAGAGCGGGCCGTGGCCGAGCACGGGGTCCTTGATCAGGATGCCGCCGGCGCCGAAGGCGGCGAGCATGAGCAGGGTGCTCCCGACCGTGCCCATCGCGATCGTGCGGTACGGGAATCGCGAAGGCGTGAGGAGCCGCTCGGCCAGTCCGGTCGAGGGCTTCTGCGCGGGGTCGGTGGTGGTCGCCATTTCCGTTCGGAGGTTACACACTGCGCTCGAGGGAGGTTCCCGCAGTGTCAGGTTTCGGGGTACCACAGCCGGCAGACGCGGCGGGGCGGGACGAGTGGCACCGCGGGGTCAGTTCGGGACGGTGCGGCGCTGGGCGGTGCCGCCGGGCAGGGCGGCCAGCAGGGACTTCGTGTACTCGTGCCGCGGGTCGAGCAGGACCTGTTCCACCGTCCCGGTTTCGACGAGCTCGCCGCGGTACATCACGGCGACGCGGTCGGCGATGTTCCAGGCCAGCCCCAGGTCGTGGGTGATCACCAGAGCCGCCAGCCCGAGCTCGCGGCGCAGCCGCAGCAGCAGCCCGAGGATCTCGCCGCGCACGGACGCGTCCAGCGACGCGACCGGCTCGTCGGCCACCACGACCGACGGCTCGAGCGCCAGCGCGCCGGCGATCACGACGCGCTGGCGCTGGCCGCCGGAGAGCTGGTGCGGGAGCCGGTCGGCGTACTTCTCCGCCGGCCGCAGTTCCGCGGCTTCCAGGGCCCGGTGGACGACCGCGCGCTCGTCGGCCAGCTTGTGGATCCGTGGTCCCTCGGCGACGGCCTCGTAGACCGTGTGGGCCGGGTTCAGCGCACTGGTCGGGTCCTGCAGGACGAGCTGGACCTGCCGGCGGTAGGCCTTGAGCCCGGCGCCGCCGGAGGGAACCGGGTTCCCGGCGTAGCGGACCACGCCGGAGTCGGGTTTCTGCAGGCCGAGCAGGGTGCGGGCGAGGGTCGTCTTGCCGGAGCCGGACTGGCCGACCAGCGCGACGATCTCGTCGCGCGACACCGTGAGGTCGACCCCGGCGACGGCGTCGATCCGCTTGCCGGTGCGGTCGCGAAAGGACACCCGCAGGTTCTCCGCGGCCAGCAGCGGCTCCCCCACCACCCTTTCCGAAGGCTCGGGCGGCAGGGGGTTGCTGGTGGCCGGGGCGAAGCGCGACACCGGGTCGCCGACCGTCGGGAACGCGGCCGCGAGCGCCCGGGTGTGCTCGTGCTTCGGTGAGCCCATGACCTCGGCGCTGGGGCCTTCTTCGACGATCTGCCCGTCGTACATCACGGCGATGCGCTTGCAGGTGGCGGCGAGGACCGAGAGGTCGTGGCTGATCATGATCAGGCCGATGTCCTGCTCGGCGACCAGGCGGGAGAGCAGGTCGAGGACCTGGGCCTGGACGATGACGTCGAGGGCGGTGGTGGGCTCGTCGGCGATGATCAGCCGGGGCGAGCAGGCCAGGGCCATCGCGATCATGACGCGCTGCTTCTGCCCGCCCGAGAGCTCGTGGGGGTAGGCGCCGGCCCGGCCCGGGGGCAGGTCGACCTGGGTGAGCAGCTCGGCGACGCGGGCATCGACTTCGGCGTCGGTGAGGGACTTCCCGGAGGGCGGGTGCAGCCGCAGGGGCTCGGCGATCTGGTCGCCGATCTTGCGGACCGGGTTGAGGGCGTGCATGGCGCCCTGGAACACCACCGACGCCTCGGCCCAGCGGACCGCGCGCAGGCGGCCCCACTTCATGGCGGTGACGTCTTCGCCGTCGAGGACGATCTCACCGGTGATCGTCGCCGTGGAGGGCAGCAGCCGCAGGACGCTCATCGCGACGGTGGACTTGCCCGAGCCGGACTCCCCCGCCACGCCGAGGGTGCCGCCGGGGTCGAGGGTGAGGTCGACGCCGCGGACGGCGGGTACCTCCTGCTCGCCGACCGCGTAGGTGACGTTGAGGTCCTTGAGCTGCAGCAGCGGGGTGGTCACTTCTTCAACCTCGGGTTGAGCACGGTCTCCAGTCCCCGGCCGACCAGGGTGAAGAAGAGGACGACGAGGACGATCGCGATGCCCGGCGGGAGCACGTTCCACCACGCGCCGCGGCTGATGGCGCCGTTGTTGAGCGCGCTTTCCAGCACCAGGCCCCAGGTGACGGAGTTGGGGTCGCCGACGCCGAGGAACGACAGGGTCGCGTCGGCGATGACCGCGTTGCCGACCACGAGCGTGGTGTTGGCCAGGACCAGGGGCATGACGCCGGGCAGGACGTGCTTGCCGATGACGTGCAGGTGGCCGCCGCCGAGGGCGTGGGACCGCTCGATGTAGGGGCGGCTCTCGATGGTCAGCGTCTGTGCCCGGACGAGCCGGGCGGTGCTCGGCCAGGCGGTGAGCCCGATGGCGACGATGATCGTGCCGACGCCCTTGGGCAGCACCGCCGAGAGGGCGATCGCGAGGATCAGCGACGGCAGGACCAGGAAGAAGTCGGTGAACCGCAGGAGCGTCGCCGACACCCAGCCGCCGAAGTGCGCGGCGGTGATCCCGATGACGGTGCCGATGACGACCGACAGCAGCGCCGCGGAGAACCCGACGAGCAGCGAGATCCGGCTGCCCCAGACGGTCATCAGCAGCACCGACCGGCCGAAGTTGTCGGTGCCGAGCCAGAAGTCGCCGGTGGGCGGCGACAGCGGCTCGCCGGTCGCCTTGGTGACGTCGAGGCCGCTCTCGTCGCTGATCAGCGGCAGCAGCAGCGCGACGACGACGGTGGCGCCGAGCAGGATCAGCCCGACCAGCGCGGCGCGCTGCCCGGCGAACTCCTGCCAGGTCCGGGCGATCGACGCGCGCCGGCGGCTCCAGGCGATCTGCCGGGGGGTCTCGGCGGTGGTCATGAGGTACGCACCCTCGGGTCGAGCACGCGGTAGAGCAGCTCCGCGAGCAGGTTCATCAGCACCACCGCGCTCGCCAGCACGGTGAACACGCCTTGGAGCACCGGCAGGTCGGGTCCGTGCAGCGCGTCGTAGGTGAGCTGGCCGAGCCCGGGCCAGCTGAACACGGCCTCGACGGTGACCGCGCCGGAGACAACCATGCCGAACTGCATGAACACCAGCGTGGTGGTCGGCAGCAGGGCGTTCGGGACGGCGTGGCGGCGACGCACGAGGTCCTCGCGCAGGCCCTTGGCGCGGGCGGTCGTGAGGTAGTCGGCGTTCATCTCCCCCAGCAGCGACGACCGCATGATCAGCATGTACTGGGCGTAGAACACCGCCAGCAGCGTCACGCACGGCAGCACCAGGTGGTGCAGGACGTCGAGGGTCTGGGAGAGGACGTCGGGCGCGGCGTCCGGGGAGTGCATGCCGCGGCTGGGGAACAGGCCGTTGGTCACGACGAGCAGCATCAGGCCGAGCCAGAACTGCGGGACCGACCAGAGGGTCAGCGCGATCCCGGTCTGGGTGCGGTCGAAGAGGCTGTCGCGGCGCCAGGCGGCGCGGATGCCCAGCCACAGGCCGATGACGACGGCCAGGATGGTGGCGCTGCCGACGAGCAGGATGGTCGGCCAGAGCCGCTCGCCGATCATGTCGGCGACCGGGCGGCCGTTGTTGAGCAGCCGGGACTCACCGAGGTCACCGTGCAGCAGGTTCCAGAAGTACTGGCCGAACTGGACGAAGACGGGCTTGTCGACGCCCATCTTCTCGCGCAGCTCGGCGATCTGCTGGGGGCTGGTGACGCGGTCGCGGGTCATCGCGGCGACCGGGTCGCCGGGCAGCATGCGGAAGAGGAAGAAGAACAGCACGACCACCAGCACGACGCTGATGACCGCTTCGAGGATCTTCTTGAGCACGAACCGGGCGGTGCCGGTCCCGCCGCGGCGCTCGTCGGGATCGACGAGCACCGCGGCTTGTTCGGGGGCGGTCATTCTTACTCGCGGTCTTCCGAGGCCTTGTTCCGGCGGCTGATGACGACTCCGCCGACGACGATGATCACCACGACGATCGCGCCGACGACGATCCACACGACGGTGCCGCTGCTGCCGGAGTCGGCCGACGTGGCCTCGGTGCCGGCCGGGGTGGCACCGTAGACGCCCCAGTAGCCGGTCTGCTCGAGGATCGCGCCCTTGGGCTGCGGCTGGGTCGTGAAGCCGGAGAACTTGTCGGAGCGGTAGGCCTCGAGCGCGTTCTGGTAGTCGAGCACGATCGTCGGAAACTGGCCGTAGAGCCGGGCCTGGGCCTGCTTGACGTAGCCGGCGCGCTTCGCGTCGTCGGTCTCGGTGAGCTGCTTCTTGTAGAGCTCGTCGTACTGGGCGTCGCAGAAGAACGTGTCGGTGCTGCCGCCCTTGCCGTCCGCGCTGGGACGTGCGGCGCAGGTGTGCAGCGAGAGCGCGTAGTCCGGGTCCGGGTTGGTGCCGTAGCCGCCGATGGCGAGGTCGTACTTGCCGGTGGAGGTGCGGTCGGACAGCTCGTCGTCGGAGACCAGGTCCTGCTTGACGGTGATGCCGATGTCCTTGAGCCAGCCGGACACGTACTGGGCGACGCCCTGGTCGTAGCTGCGGTTGGAGTGCCCGGTCAGGCGCAGCTCCAGCTTCGCGCCGCCGGGAGCGGTGCGGACGCCGTCCGGGCCCTTCTTGTAGCCGGCCTGCTCGAGGGTCGTGTTGGCGGCGGCGAGGTCGAACTTGACCTTCTCGGTGTCGCTGGGGTCCCAGTGGTAGGCGCTGTAGACCGGCGGCACGACGCCGCCGCCGACCTGGCCGAGGCCCTTGAGCACCTTGTCGACCAGCGACTGCGTGTCGACGGCCTGGGTGATGGCCTTGCGGACGTTGATGTCCTTGAGCACCGGGTTGCCGTCACCGATGGGGTTGTTCGAGCTGTCGGTGACGCCGAAGTTGAACGCGAGCTCGTCGTAGCGGCGGCCGGGGGCGGCGTTGGTGGTGATGCCGTCCTGGCCCTGCAGCGCGGCGAACTGGTTGGGGTTGAGCCGGTTGATGACGTCGACTTCGCCCTGCTTGAGGGCGTTGACCGCGGCCTCGGTGTCCTTGAACTGCAGCAGCTGCAGCTCGTCGACCTTCGGCGCCCCGCGCCAGTACTCCTTGTTGGCCTTGAGCTTGACGTACTCGTTCTGCTTGTACTCGGTGACCTGGTACGGACCGTCGGCGACGCCGGCGATGGCCAGTTCGTCGGTCTTCGGGTCCTTGAGGTCCTTGACCGGCTCCCAGATGTGCTGCGGCACGATCGGGACGTCGAGCAGGTTCATGTTGACCTGGACGGTCTTGGTCTTGATGACGAGCGTGGTGTCGTCGGGCGCGGTGACCGTCTCGAAGTTGGCCACGTAGTTGCCGTTGGCGGTGCGGGCGTTCTCGTCGGTGAGCATCCGGTTGAAGGTGAACGCCGCGTCCTTGGCGGTCACCGGCTGCCCGTCGCTCCACTTGACGCCGCCGCGGATCTTGAACGTCCAGGTCAGCTTGTCGGGTGACGGGGTCCAGGACTCGGCGAGGGCGGGCGAAGCCTCGGCCTTCTCCGCGTTCGGGACGGTGAGGAACTCGTAGGTGAACCGGCCGATCTGCGTCGAGGCGGCGAGCACGGCGGTGAACGGGTTCAGGTGGTCGATGCCGGTGGTCAGCGCGACCCGCAGCACCTTGCCCTGCTGGGCCTGGGCGGGCGCGGCGAGCGGGAGCGCCGCCATCGTCGCGGCCGCGACGACCGCGCCCACGCGGCCGAAGCGCCCGATTCTGCGTTGGAAATGCACCAAAAACCACCCCATCGTTCTCGCTGTGAGCCTCCCCAAGGACGAGAAGTAACCACATACCCGGACAACCGCGCAATATGTTGCCGCCTCGGCAGGTGTCCGATCGTTATCGATCGGCTTCGGTGACCCACCGTCACCGGGGAGCCGTGCCCCGGGCCGCGGCGGCCTGGCTAGAGTGCCGGGCATGCGCATCATGGTCTCGGCGGACATGGAGGGCGCCACCGGCGTCACCTGGACCGACGACGTCGTGCCCGGTTCGCCGCAGTGGGACCGCTTCCGGCGGCTGTTCACCGGCGACGTCAACGCGGTGCTGGCCGGGCTGCACGAGGCCGGAGCCAGTGATGTCCTGGTCAACGAGGCGCATTCGTCGCAGCGGAACCTGCTGCTGGAGGACCTCGACCCGCGGGCGCGGATGCTGACCGGGCGGCACAAGCCGCTGTCGATGATGCAGGGCGTCGACTCCGGTGTGGACGGTGTGGTGTTCCTGGGCTACCACGCCGGTGCCGGGTTCGACGGGGTGCTTTCCCACACCTACCTGGAGAACCAGATCACCGGGGTGTGGCTGGACGACGTCCCGGCGAGCGAAGGCCGGCTCAACGCGGCGATGGCCGCGGAGTACGGCGTCCCCGTCCTGCTCGTTTCGGGTGACGACAAAACGTGTGACGACGCCCGCGACTACGCTCCGGAGGCCGAGCTGGTCCAGGTGAAGGAGTGCGTGAGCCGGTACGCGGCGATCTGCCTGCCGCCGGCGCGCACGGCGGACCTGCTGACCGCCGCGGCGGCCGAGGCGATGGCGCGGGCCGGCCGGGAAGAGCGGCAGGTCGGGGCGCACCGGATCGAGGTCGAGTTCGACGCGAGCCACCTGGCGCAGGCGACGGCGGTGATCCCGACGGTGGAGCAGATCGGTACCCGCCGCGTCGGTTTCGACGCGGTGAACATGACCGAGGCGATGAAGGCGTTCAAGGTCGTCACGGCGATCGCGGCGGGGGCGGTGCAGGGTATCTATGGCTGACCGGGCTGACGGGGCTGACGCTGTCGAGCTGTGCGCGGACCTGATCCGGTTCGACACGACCAACCGCGGGAACAACGACGCTTCTCCCGAGCGGCCGGCCGCGGAGTACGTGGCGGCGTTCCTGGACTCCCTCGGCATCCCGTCGAAGATCCTGGAAGCCGCGCCCGGCCGGGCCAGCGTGATCGCCCGCGTGCCCGGCACCGATCCGTCGCTGCCCGCGCTGCTGGTGCAGGGGCACCTCGACGTCGTGCCGGCCGATGCCGCGGACTGGTCGGTGGACCCGTTCTCCGGCGAGGTCCGCGACGGCTACCTGTGGGGCCGCGGCGCCACCGACATGAAGGACTTCGTGGCGATGGTGCTCGCCGCGCTGGCCGGCGGGGTGCGGCCGCGGCGCGAGCTGGTGCTGGCGTTCGTCGCCGACGAGGAGGACCGCGGCGAGTGGGGCGCGCACTGGCTGGTGGCCACGCATCCCGAGCTGTTCGAAGGCTGCGAGGCGGCGATCAGCGAGTCGGGCGGCTACACCTACCACGTGCCCGCCGCGGACGGCCGTGACGTGCACCTGTACCCGATCGGGACGGCCGAGCGCGGGACGGCGCACCTGCGCCTGACCGCGCGCGGCCGCGCCGGGCACGGGTCACGGCCCAACGACGAGAACGCCGTCACCCGGTTGGTGGGCGCGCTGCACCGGATCGCCGCGCACCGCTGGCCGGTGACGCTGACCCCGGCGGTGCGGGCGTTCCTGGAGCGGACCGGCGCCGCGCTGGGCGTGCCGGTCGATCTGTCCTCTTCGGACGGGGTGGACGCGGCGGTGGCGGCGCTGGGCCCGGCGGGCGGGCTGGTGGCGCCGACGGTCCGCACCAGCACGACCCCGACGATGCTCGACGCGGGCTACAAGGTGAACGTGATCCCGTCGACGGCGACCGCGCAGGTGGACGTGCGGGTGCTGCCGGGCACCGAGGAGTCGTTGTTCGGTGCTTTGGACGAGCTGCTCGGCGACGGGGTGACGCGGGAGTTCGTGGCGCACCAGCCGCCGGTGCAGGCCCCGGTGGACTCGCCGTGGTTCTCCGCGATGGCCGGCGCGCTGCGCGCGGAGGACCCGGAGGCCGTGGTGGTGCCGTACTGCCTGGGCGGCGGGACGGACGCGAAGGCGTTCGCCCAATTGGGGATCGCGAACTACGGGTTCGCGCCGCTGTGGCTGCCCAAGGGCTTCCCGTACCGGGCGATGGCGCACGGGGTGGACGAGCGGGTCCCGGTGGAGGGCCTGCACTTCGGGACGCGGGTGCTGTCGAGGTTCCTCGCGGACTGCTAGACCTGCGACTCGGCGCCGACCTCGGCCACGTCCCAGACGACGCACCGCACGCCGGGCTGCTCGGTGAACCCGCCGTCGAGCATCTCCTGGTGGTAGCGACGGGCGTTGGCCTCGTCGGCGTAGACCTGGATCATGTGGCCGTCGAGGGTCCAGGTCCCGTGGACGAAACCCGGCGTGCCGACCTTGCTCGAGGCCATGAGCGGCACCTGGGCGCGCAGCTCGTCGAGCTTCTCCGGCGCGATGTCCCAGACTCCGATAACGGCCCACATGCCCTCTGAGTCGGCCGCGCGAGGGCCGCCGTTACCGGGTGAACGTCGCCCAGTGGCGGGCGCCGTCCCGGATGCGCTCCAGGCTCACCGGCTCGACGCCGTCCTGGGCGACCGACTCGACTTCCGCGCGGCAGAACGGCCACGGCGGGCTCTGCCACGTCGCCATGTCGAAGTGCTCCTCCGCGACCTCGGACACGATCAGCGTGCCGCCCGGGGCGAGGAACCCGGCCAGCGACGTCAGCGCGGCGGGCCGGAAGTCGCGCGGCATCGCCTGGATGTTCATAATCTCCACGACCAGGTCGAACGCCTGGTGCCACTCCCCCGGCGGATTCAGCAGGTCCGCCACCACGTAGTCCACTGTGGACTCCGGGAACCGGGCGCGGGCGGCCGCCACCGCGGTCGGGGCGACGTCGAAGCCCGTCACCGTCCAGCCCGCCGACGCCAGCAGTTCCGAGTCGTCGCCCAGCGCACTGCCGACGACCAGCGCTCGACGGCCGTTCCCGGGGGTGACCCAGGCGGCCAGGTCCGCGGTGGGTGCGCCGCGGGTCCACGGCACCTCGGCCTCGCCGCGTTCGGCGGCGGTGTAGAGCTGCTCGAACCACCCGGTCGGGTTGCCCTCGGCGAGGGAGGCGCGGGCGAGGACTCGGTCAGCGGGGTCCGGCGTCGTCATGATCGTGACCTTAGCGACGACGCCGGGCCCGCGTGACCGCTTTTACCGGGCGACCGGGCCGGGGATCGCGTACAGCCGGTCGCCGGCCCAGCCGACGACGTCGTGCGGCGGCGAGGACGGCGGTGCCGGGCGGAAGTTGGCCGCGTCGTCGACGCTGCCGGTGCCGTCGTAGACCGCGCGCTGCGGGTAGGTGAACACCGGCCGGGTACGGGTGACGGCGCCGGTGGCGTCGCGGCCGGTCGCGGTCACCTTCGTGGGCGCGGTGCCGCGTTCGACCCAGGCGACCAGCTCGCGCAGCGGGTCGAACTCGGTGAGCGTGGTGCCGCCGCCGCAGTGGTAGAGCGACGGGACCATGAACAGCCGCGCCCAATCCTGGGGCCGGCCGTGGGTGAGGCGCTGGTAGTAGTCGAGCGTGCCGGCCGGCGGGATGGCCTCGTCGGCCCAGCCGTGCCACAGCACGAGCTTGCCGCCGCGGCGCTGGAAGGCCGACAGGTCGAGGCTCATCGCGTTGTACCGGACGCCGACCGGGGTGAGCCGGTCGAACTCGCGACGGGTGAAGGCGAAGTCATCGACCTTCGACGCCGGGGCGCCGATCGGGTAGCCGAGGTACTTCAGGTAGTTGTCGGCGAGGCTGCGCGCGAAGGCGACGCCGCCGGTCTCGGGGACACCGATGATCCACCCGGCCCAGGACAGTTCCGACCCGCGCAGCTGGCCACCCGGGTAGAGCAGCGTGCCGTGGGCGTCGGTGGGCGGCGAGTAGAGCTTGCGGGTCGCGGTGACCTGCGCTCGCGTGAGGCACGCCGGGGTGTCCGCGCCGGCGCAGGTCAGTTTCGCCGGGTCGAAGCGGCACGCGCGTGGGCCGTCGGCGAGCCCGTCGAGGCGGTCGCAGGCGGCGAGGACGGCGTCGTGGAGGGCGGGCAGCTTCGCGGCGGTGAGGATCGGGCTGCCGTCGGCGGCGGTGTTCACCCGCGCGAGCCACGTCTGGTACTCGCCGAGCAACGGCCCCCAGTAGCCGGCGGGGGCGCCGGCGACGATGCCGTCGAAGTCGGCCGGGTAGCGCTGAGCCAGCTGGAGGCCTTCGCGGCCGCCGTCGGAGCAGCCGGTGAAGTACGACTTCTTCGGCGGCGAGCCGTAGAACGCCTGGATGATCGCCTTCGAGGCGCGCGCGACGACGTGGGGTGCGCGGAACTCGAAGTCGTTGCGGGCGGCCTGGTCGTTGGCGCCCCAGCTGCCGTCGTCGACGACGGCGGGGGTGGTGCCGACGTGCCCGTCGTCGGTGGCCGCGACCGCGACGTCACCGCCGTGGGGCAGGTCGCAGTCGGCGAAGGCGGGCGGGGTGATCAGGCCGCAGAAGCCGCCGCAGCCGTACTGCAGGTAGCGGCCGGCGTAGGTCCGGGTGGGCAGCCGCAGCTCGAAGCGGACGGCGGGCTCGACGTAGCCCCGCACCCCGCAGTACTCGGGATCGGTGCCGGTCGCGGCGACGACGGCCGCCGAGGTGACGTGGGTGGTGGCGCCCGGGAGGGCGAACCCGCGGACCAGGTCGCCGCAGGCGGTGATCGGCCGGACGGGGGACTCCGTCGCGGCGGTGGCGGCCACCGGCGTGAACCCGGCGGTGGCGAGTGTGAGTGTGACGACGGCGGTGAAGATCCGGACTGTTCTCATCGGGGCCCTTCCCCTCGGTTGTCCAGTTCTGGCCAGGTTTGGCGGCCGGTCTTGACATCGATGTCACCCGCGCGTTTCGCTCTCTGGGCACCGCCGGTCCCCGTCCGTCGGTCCCCTAGTTCACCCTCCAGAGCTTGGAGCAACGATGCCCCGAAGCGCCAGACCGCCGGTCGCTTTCCTGGTGACCGCCGCCGTGGTCGCCGCCGGCCTGGTCGCCGCCCTCCCCGCGACGGCGTCCGCGGCCGAAGAAGCCTTGCCGGCCGATTTCTCGTCCTCCTTCGAGGCCGGTGACGTCCAGCCGACGTGGACCGACACCGTCGACACCGACGCGGCGGGCAAGCCGTGGGCGTTCGGCATCAACGGCGCCAACGGCACCGCGATCCCCGGCGACATCCGCGGCAAGGTCACCGAGAGCAGCGGCAGCAGCGAGAACACCGACGGCGGCGAAGTGGTCTCGAACCTCTTCGACGGCACCACGGACACGAAGTGGCTGTCCTGGGATCCGACGGCGTCGGCGCAGGTCACGCTGTCGGAGGCCACCTCGATCACGCACTACGCGCTCTCCTCGGCCAACGACTTCGACGAGCGCGACCCGAAGGACTGGACGCTGCAGGGCTCGAACGACGCGAGCGCGTGGACCGATCTGGACAAGCAGACCGGCCAGGCGTTCACCGCGCGGTTCCAGCAGAAGGACTACAAGCTGGCCGCGCCGACCGCGGCCTACAAGTACTACCGGCTGGACATCACGGCCAACAACGGCGGCCCGATCCTGCAGCTCTCGGAGCTGCTGCTGGCCAACGACGACCCGGCCCCGCCGCCGCTGCCGAACATGCGCAGCTTCACCGACTCCGGCCCGACCAGCGGCTACACGAACAAGAACCGCGTCGGCTACACCGGGCTCAAGGCGTTCCGCTACTCCGGCAGCCAGACCGTCGCCGGCCACGGCTGGTCCTACAACAAGGTCTTCGACGTCGACGTGCCCGTCGTCGCCTCGACCGAGCTCTCCTACAAGGTGCAGCCGCAGTTCATCACCGGCGACCTGAAGTACCAGAGCACGAACGTCGCGATCGACCTCGCCTTCACCGACGGCACCTACCTGCGCAACCTCGGCGCGACCGACCAGTACGGCTTCCCGCTGACGCCGGACGGCCAGGGCAAGAGCAAGGTCCTCTACACCAACCAGTGGAACCTCGTGCGCTCGGCGATCGGCACGGTCGCCAAGGGCAAGACGATCGACCGGATCCTCGTCGGCTACGACAACCCGGACGGCCCCGGCTCGCTGCAGGGCTGGCTGGACGACGTGAAGGTCTCGGCCACGCCGACGCCGCCGTCGAGCACCCGCCCGAGCGACAACGTGCTCACCACGCGGGGCACGATGGCCAACAGCACGTTCTCCCGGGGCAACAACTTCCCGGCCACGGCGGTGCCGCACGGGTTCAACTTCTGGACCCCGGTGACCGACGCCGGGTCGAGCAGCTGGCTCTACAACTACAGCACCAACAACAACGCGCAGAACCTCCCGCAGCTGCAGGCGTTCAGCGTGAGCCACGAGCCGAGCCCGTGGATGGGCGACCGGGAGTCCTTCCAGGTGATGCCGTCCGCGGCCACCGGGGTGCCCGACGCCAACCGCGCCAACCGGGCCCTGGCGTTCAAGCACGACAACGAAACCGCCCGCGCGCACTACTACGGCGTGCAGTTCGAGAACGGCATCAAGACCGAGATCGCGCCGACCGACCACGCGGCGATGATGAAGTTCTCCTTCCCGGGGGCGGACTCGAGCCTGATCTTCGACAGCGTCAACAACTCGGCCGGGCTGACGCTCGACCCGGCCACCGGCACGCTCTCGGGCTACACCGAGACCAACGTGTACGCCGGGGCGGGCCGGATGTTCGTCTACGCGACGTTCGACAAGCCGGTCACCGCGGGCGGCAAGCTCACCGGGCAGGGCCGCGACAACGTCACCGGTTACCTGCGGTTCGCCGCCGGCGCCGACAAGACCGTGAACATGCGGATCGCGACGTCGCTGATCAGCCTCGAGCAGGCGAAAAAGAACCTCGCGCAGGAGATCGCCCCGGCCGCGACCTTCGACTCCGTGCGTGACGCCGCGCAGAAGGCGTGGGACGACCAGCTGAAGGTGATCGAGGTCGAGGGCGCGTCGAAGGACCAGCTCACGACGCTCTACTCGAACCTGTACCGGCTGTTCCTGTACCCGAACTCCGCGTTCGAGAACACCGGCACCGCCGGCAAGCCGGTCTACAAGTACGCGAGCCCGGTGTCGCCGAAGACCGGACAGGACACCGTGACCCAGACGGGGTCGAAGGTGGTCGACGGCCAGATCTACGTCAACAACGGGTTCTGGGACACCTACCGCACCACGTGGCCGGCGTACTCGCTGCTGACCCCCGACATGGCCGGGAAGATGATCGACGGCTTCGTCCAGCAGTACCGGGACGGCGGCTGGATCTCCCGGTGGTCGTCGCCGGGGTACGCGGACCTGATGACCGGCACCAGCGCGGACGTCGCGTTCGCCGACGCCTACCTCAAGGGCGTGAAGAACTTCGACGTCAAGTCGTTCTACGACGCGGCGCTGAAGGACGCGACGGTGACCCCGCCGAACAACGCCGTCGGCCGCAAGGGTCTCGACCAGGGCATCTTCCTCGGCTATTCCCCGAACACCGCCGAGCACGGGTTCTCCTGGTCGATCGAGGGTTACGTCAACGACTTCGGCATCGCGAACCTGTCGAAGAAGCTCTACGACGAAGCTCCCGCGAGCGACCCGCGCAAGCAGGAGTACCAGGCCAACTACGAGTACTTCACCAGCCGGGCCCAGCAGTACGTGAACGTGTTCGACCCGAGCGTCGGGTTCTTCCAGGGCCGCGACGCCGCCGGCAAGTTCGGCCGCACCCCGCAGGAATACGACCCGCGGGTGTGGGGCATCGACTACACCGAGACCGACGGCTGGGGCATGGCGTTCTCCGTGCCGCAGGACGGTCAGGGCCTGGCCAACCTCTACGGCGGCAAGGCGGGCCTGGCGAAGAAGCTGGACGGGTTCTTCGCCGACCAGGAGACCGCGAACTTCCCGGGCTCCTACGGTGGCGTGATCCACGAGATGCGGGAGGCGCGGGACGTGCGGATGGGCCAGCTCGGCCACTCCAACCAGGCCTCGCACCACACGCTCTACATGTACGACTACGCCGGTCAGCCGTCGAAGACGCAGGCGAAGGTCCGCGAGGCGCTCTCGCGGCTCTACACCGGCAGTGAGATCGGGCAGGGCTACGCGGGCGACGAGGACAACGGCGAGCAGTCGGCCTGGTGGACCTTCAGCGCGCTGGGCTTCTACCCGCTGCAGATGGGCAGCCCGAACTACGCGATCGGGTCGCCGCTGTTCAAGAAGGCCACGATCCACCTGGCCGGCGGCAAGGACCTGGTGATCAACGCGCCGAAGAACAACGCGAAGAACGTCTACGTCCAGGGTGTGAAGGTCAACGGCAAGGCGTACTCCTCGACGTCGCTGCCGCAGGACGTCATCGCGCGCGGTGGGGTCATCGACTTCGACATGGGCCCGAACCCCTCCAACTGGGGTACCGGTCCGAACGACGCACCGAAGTCGATCACCCAGGGCGACGCCGTCCCGGCGCCGCTGCACGACGAGACCGGGGCCGGCAAGGGCACGCTGTCCACTTCGGACGGTTCCGACGCCGGTGCGCTGCTCGACAACACCTCGCGCACCCAGGCCGCCGTCACCGGGGCCGTGCAGTACCAGCTGAACAACACCGACGAGGCCGTCACGGACTACACGCTGACGTCCCAGACCGGTGCGGGTGACCCGAAGAGCTGGACGCTGAAGGGCTCCTACGACGGCAAGACCTGGGCGGTGGCCGACCAGCAGACGAACCAGGCGTTCAGCTGGCGGCAGCAGACCCGCGCGTTCAAGGTGACCAACCCGGCGCACTACGCCTACTACAAGCTCGAAGTCACCGCGACCAGCGCCGGCGCCCCGGCGCAGCTGGCCGAGTTCGAGCTGCTGGGCAAGCCGGACGCCGCCTGCACGAAGACGATCACGGGCGCGTCGTCCGGGCCGCTCACGGTCTCGTCCGGCACGGTGTGCCTGCAGGACGCGACGGTGTCGGGCCCGGTGACCGTCTCGCCCGGCGCGTCGCTGATCGTGCGGGGCGGGGAGATCAAGGGCCCGCTCGCCGCCACGGGCGCGGGTCAGGTCGTGCTCAACCGCACGAAGGTCGGCGGCCCGGTGGCGATCACCGGGGCGACCGGCCAGGTGTCGATCGAGCTGACGACGGTCGGTGGCCCGGTCGCGCTGACCGCCAACCACGGGCCGGTGCTGACGTCGAGCACCATCGGCGGCCCGCTGGCCTGCGCGGCCAACTCGCCGGTCCCGACGGACTACGACCTGCCGAACACCGTCCGCGGCCCGTCCGCCGGACAGTGCGCGAAGATCTAGCCCACCGGTAGGTCCGTGAAGGCCTCCTTACCGGCTCTTATGGCCGGCAAGGAGGCCTTCACGGCGTTCGGGGCCGGGCGGCAGTGTCGCGAATGACCCATTCGGGACGTCAGAGGTCTCCAATGAGTCATTCGCGACCTGGGCGGTCGGCTGGGTCTGGCGACCCGTCCGGTCAGAGGCGGCGGAGTCTCGCCAGTGTCGTGCACAGCGCCGGGGCGAAGGCGTCCACGTCGGACTCGAAGCCGTGGTGGCCGCCCGGGAACCGGGCGTACCGGCACGCCAGGTGCTCCGCCTGGATCCGCGCCGACTGCTCCAGGCACGTGTCGCGGCTGGTCTCGCCCGCCGCCGTGACCACCGGGATCCCGGTGCGGCGGACGGCGTCGAGGTCCGGGGTGTGCAGCACCACCGCCGGGAACTCCCGCGCCAGGAACAGCGCCGCGGCCGCCGGATCCGGGAAGTCCGTCGAGCTCAGCCCGGCCAGCGCCAGCGCCGCGCCGAGGCCCTCGCTCTCGTGCGTGGCGCGGACCCGGCGGGCGATCGCCAGCCACTTCGGCGCGTCCGGCAGGAGCGTGATCGCCGGGGCTTCGTGGACCACCAGCTCGGTCACCACGTCGGGAACCTGCGCGGCGAGCTCGAACGCGACCGAGCCGCCCGCGCCCTGGCCGAACACCGCCGCCCGCGGACGGGCCGGGCGGGCGGCGCGGATGACCGCGGCCGCGTCGCGGGCCTGCTGGCCCATGTCGAAGTCGGTGCCCGGGCCGCGCCGGTCGTAGGTGAGCACCGCGTAGGTGCCGGCGAGCCGCTGCGCGAGCCCGGAGTACCGCGCGCTGTGGCCGCCGCGGCCGGCGATCAGCAGCAGGAGCGGCCCGTCGCCCCGCAGCTCGTAACGCAGCTCGGCACCCTCGTGCCGGACGGTGTGCGTGCTCACCGGCCACCTCCCCCCGCGTCGAGCACACGCTACGCCGTTCGGCCGATACGGTGGGCGCATGCCCGACGCCGTGTTCTTCTCGTCGTTCGAAACCGGTGACCCGCAGCCGGCGGACCCCGCCCTGACGGTCGACAGCGGCCCGGGCCGCTCCCCCACGGCCAAGACCGGCGTCGGCTTCACCGGGGCCAGGGCCCTGCGCTACACGGCCCGCCCGCGCAGCGTCCTGTTCGAACTCGACGCGCCCGTCACCGGGGCCACCGAGCTGTCCTATGTGGTCTTCCCGCAAGCCGACGGCGAGATCCCCGCCTACCACGCCACCTGGGTCAGCCTCGACGTCGAGTTCGCCGACGGCACCACGGCCGGGCTGGACCCGATCGACGACAAGACGCTCTGGGTGGACCAGTGGAACCTCGTCCGCCGCCCGCTCGGGGCGTTCGCCGGCCGCCGGATCAGCCGGATCGTGCTACTGACCGCGTCTCCGGAGGGCGAGATCACCGGCTGGATCGACGACGTCCGCGTCGCCGATCGCCCCGAGCCGCCCCGGGACCCGGTCGACTTCGTCCGCACGACCCGCGGCACGCACTCCAGCGGCGACTACTCCCGCGGCAACAACTTCCCCGCGACGGCGGTGCCGCACGGGTTCAACTTCTGGACCCCGGTCACCGACGCCGGCGTCACCAATTGGATCTACTCCTACCACCGCCACAACAACGCCGAGAACCGCCCGGCGCTGCAGGCCCTCGCCTTGAGCCACCAGCCGAGCCCGTGGATGGGCGACCGGCACACCTTCCACGTCATGCCCGGCACGGGCCCGGTCGAGCGCGACCGCCGCAAGCGCGCGCTGGCCTTCTCCCACGACGACGAGACCGACTCGCCGCACCACTACGGCGTCCGGTTCGCCAACGGCATGACCGCCGACCTCGCGCCGACGTCCCACGCCGCGATCATGCGGTTCACCTTTCCCGACAAGCACGGCTGGCTGCTGTTCGACAACGCCGCCAACCGCGGCCGTCTCCGCCTGAACGCCGACACCGGCGTGATCAGCGGGTACACGCGGGTCCGCAGCCGCCTTTCGGCCGGCGCGCGACGCATGTTCGTCTACGGCGTCACCGACGCTCCGGCCACCCGCGGCGCCAAGGTCCGGTTCCCGCCGTGGCGGCGCGTCTCGGGCTACTTCGAGTTCGACGGTCCCGAAGCGACGCTGCGGATCGCGACGTCGCTGATCAGCCTCGCGCAGGCCAAGCGCAACCTCGAGCTGGAGATCCCGGCCGGGACGACGTTCGAGCAGGTCCGCGACCAGGCGCGGGAGCACTGGCAGGAGCAGCTGGGCCGGGTCGAGGTCGAAGGCGCCACCGAGGACCAGCGCACCACGCTCTACTCGAACCTGTACCGGTTGTTCCTGTACCCGAACGTCGCGCACGAGAACACCCCGAAGGGCATCCGGCACGCGAGCCCCGTGGTGCGCCGGCGGTGGCCGAGCACCCGCCGGCGGACCGGCGCGAAAGTCATCGACGGCGAGCTGTACGTCAACAACGGCTTCTGGGACACCTACCGCACCACCTGGCCCGCCTACGCGCTGCTCAGCCCGGCGCACTGCGGCCGGATGGTCGACGGGTTCGTCCAGCAGTACCGCGAAGGCGGCTGGATCTCCCGCTGGTCCTCCCCCGGCTACGCGGACCTGATGACCGGCACCAGCTCCGACGTCGCCTTCGCCGACGCCTACCTCAAGGGCGTCCGGAACTTCGACGTCGAGGCCGCCTACGACGCGGCGCTGAAGAACGCCACCGTCACCCCGCCGCACCGCTCGGTCGGCCGCAAGGGTCTCGACCGGTCGATCTTCCTCGGCTACACCCCGACGTCGGTCCACGAAGGACTGTCCTGGGCGCTCGAAGGCTGCATCAACGACTTCGGCCTCGCCAACCTCTCCGCGGAGCTTTCACGTGAAAGCTCCGGCCGGCGCGCCCGGATGTACGCGGACTACGCCGCCTACTTCCGCGAGCGCGCGAAGCACTACGTCCACCACTTCGACCCGAAGATCGGCTTCTTCCAGGGCCGCAACCGCGACGGCAGCCGCAAGTTCGCCCCCGAGGGCTACGACCCGGCCGCGTGGGGCGGCGACTTCGTCGAGACCAACGCGTGGAACACCGCCTTCACCGCACCCCACGACGGTCCCGGCCTCGCGGCCCTGCACGGCGGCAACGCCGGCCTCGAAGCCAAGCTCGACGAGTTCTTCGCGACCCCGGAGACCGGCCGGCGCCCCGGCGCGTACGGCGGCCTGATCCACGAGATGACCGAAGCCCGCGACGTCCGCATGGGCCAGTACGGCCACTCCAACCAGCCCTCGCACCACATCCCGTACATCTACAACTACGCCGGCGCGTCCGCGAAAGCCCAGCGCGTCGTGCGCGAAGTCCTCCGGCGCCTCTACCTCGGCAGCGAACTGGGGCAGGGCTACCCCGGCGACGAGGACAACGGCGAGATGTCCGCGTGGTGGCTGTTCAGCGCGCTCGGCTTCTACCCCCTGGCCGTCGGGAGCCCGCGTTACGCGCTCGGCTCGCCGCTGTTCGAGAAGGCGACCGTGCACCTGGGCGAAGGCAAGACGCTCGTCGTCCGCGCGCCCGGCAACACCGACGAGACCGTCTACGTCCGCGGCCTCACCGTCGACGGCGAACCGCACGACGCGACGACCATCGCCCACGCCACCCTCGCCGGCGGCGCCGAGCTGGTCTTCGACCTCGCGGGCGAACCCACCGGCTGGGGCGCCCCGCCGCCGCCCGCCGAACAGCCCGACCCGATCTCCGACCTCATCGGCACCGCCACCAGCGAGGACGCCAAGAGCCTCGACGCGCTCTTCGACGACACCACCCGCACCCAGGTCACCTTCCGCGGCGCCACGCCGGCGATCGAGTTCACCGTCACCGGCGAACCCCGCGAAGTCACGATGTACACGCTCACCTCCGGCACCCGCGGCGGCGACCCCAGCGCTTGGGTCCTTGAAGGCTCCGACGACGGCGCAGACTGGACCACCTTGGACGAACGCCAGGACGAGCTGTTCCGCTGGCGCCGCCAGACCCGTCCCTTCGCCCTCGCCGCCCCGGCCGCCCACCCGCACTACCGGCTGCGGATCACCGCCACCCGCGGCCGCCGCGCCACCCTCGCCCAGTGGGAGCTGCTCGCCCGATGAACCACTTCCGCACCGCCGCGCTCGACCGGCTGGCGGCGGCCGACCCCGGCCTGGTCCGGCTGCGGCTGGCCGGGTCCGCGGTCCTCGGCATCGTCCTCGCCGTGGCCGCGCTGCTGCCCGCGCACGTCCCGCTCACCGTGATGCTCGTCGGCGCCATTGCCGCGATGATGACGGCCTTCACCGTCAACGACCCGACGCCCGGCGGACAAGCCGTGACGCTCGTGTTGGCGTTCCTCGCCGGAACCGCGTCCATCACGGTCGCGAGCCTCGGGTCGGCGCTGCCGCCGATGGACAGCATCGTGTTCGTCCTGCTGATCTTCGTCGCCGTCTACGCCCAGCGCTTCGGCGCCCGCGGCACCGCGCTCGGCTCGATCGGCTTCTTCCTGTTCTTCTTCCCGATGTTCCTGCAGGCCCACCTCGCGCAGGTCCCGCAGCTGCTGATGGCCCTCGGCGTCGGCGTGCTCGCCAACGCCGTCGTCCGCTTCGTCCTGCTGCGGCACAATCCCGAAGCCGAGTTCCTCCGGGTCCGCCGCGCCTTCCGCGCCCGCCTCGCCGCCGTCGTCCGCGCCGCCGAGGCCCACCTCGCTGTGGGCGGCAGCGAACGTACCCGCAAGCAGCTGCGCAGCGCGCTCGCCCGGCTCCACGAATGCGTCCTGCTCATCGAGGACACCGCCCCCGACGTCGTCGACGCCCGCGCCGCCGACCGCCTGCGCCGCCGCGCCATCGAGGTCGAGCTCGCCCTCGAGTGGCTGGTCAGCACCGTGCAGCGCACCTGCTCCGACGAGCTCACCACCGAAGTCCGCGACGACCTGATCGCCCGGCTCGCCCGCTTCCGCGCCCTCATGGAACGCGACCCGCGCGAGCTTCCGCTGATCAGCCAGACCGGCGAGTACAGCCGCATGCTCGTCGAAGGCAGCCGGATCGACTCTCGCGCCGCCCCCGGCGACGGCGTCCGCAAAGCCCTCGCCGAGCTGGCGCTGGCCGACGACCGCGCCCAGCGCGCCGCCGCTCCCGAGTCCACAGTGGACCCGCTCGACGATGACGACGACGAGCCCACTCCGGCGTTCGCCTACGACAACCGCACCCGCAGCGCCATCCAGGCCGTCGTCGGCGGCGGCCTGGCCGTGCTCGGCGGGGAGCTCGTCTCCCACCAGCGCTGGTACTGGGCCGTCCTGACGGTCTTCGTCGTGTTCATCGGCGCCTCCAGCGCCGGCGCCACGTTCGTCAAGGGCGTCCGCCGCCTCGGCGGCACCCTCATCGGCATCGTCGGCGGCGTCCTGCTCGCTTCCCTGGTCGCCGGCAGCACCCCGGCCACGCTCGCGCTGATCCTGGTGTGCGTCTTCGGGATGGTCTACACCGCCCGCGTCTCCCAGGTCGTGATGGCGTTCTTCATCACCAGCATGCTCGGCCTGCTCTACAGCCTGCTCGGCACGTTCAGCCTCGAAGTCCTCTGGATCCGCGTCGCCGAAACCGCGGTCGGGGCCGCCGCGGGCATCCTCGCCGCCGTCGTCATCGTCCCCGTCCGCACCCGCGCGGTCATGCTCGACGACATCTCCGCCGTGCTCGACGAGCTGGCGGACTTCCTCGAGCACACCCGCGACCTGCTCGCCGGCGAGGAGAACGTCAACATCATCGAGCTCTCCCGCGACCTCGACCGCGCCGTCGAACAGGTCCGCACCACCATCGAACCGCTGACCCACCCGGTCAACCTGCGCAGCGCCCGCCGCGACTACGGCTGGCACGTGCTCACCACGCTGGAGACCATCGCCTTCCGCGCCCGCCACGTCGCCGCCCGCGCCCAGCCCGGGATGCTCGCCGGACCCGACACCGATCGCCTGCGCCAGTTCACCGGCCGGCTGCTGGCCAACATCGACGTCCTGCGCAAAGCACTCGACGCGCCGGGTGGCCCCACACCCGGCACGCTCGTGCGCGACGACGGCACCCCGGTGTCCGACCGCGTCGAGCAGGCCGAAACCCGGGCCGTCCTCTCCAGCCTCAGCCACCTCGACGAGGGCCTCGTCTCCCTCGGTCGCGTCTTCGACGTCCAGGCCACCGATCCCCGCGCCCCCGCGAAGAAGTGACCGCCGGGGCGGCGCGGGTGCCAAGCCGCGCCGCCCCGGGTCCCACGGTGCTCCGTTTTCCTGATGCTGCGGTCAGGGACAGGACAACCACGCGAAGTGGTACGTGGTCGTGATGCTGCCGTCGGTCGAGTCCATCGTGACGTAGCTGGTCGTCTTCTTCGGATCCGACGTCCCGGCCGCGGCCCGCAATTCCGTGTTGACGTTCAGATTGCGTTCCTCACCGCACGGCTTGAACACGATCGCACCGACTTCCGTCGAATCGGTGAAATGCCAGTCGTCCTCGAACGGCCCCGCCAGCGGATGCTGCATGTAGGCCGTCGGAGAATTGCCCTGGAAATAGTAGTTCGCTCTTTCCAGACCGGTCGCACCCCGTTCCAGATGGGCGAATCCGCGGTAGTCCGCCTGCGCGATTCCGTAGGTGAACCCCTGCGGCACGTGCACCCGCAGGCCGATCTGGCAGTTCTTCCGGGCGTCCAGCGGACCGGCACCGACCCCGACCAACGCCGTGTAGACGCTGTAGGTCACGGTGAACGCCGTGTTGTCCTGCGACACCGCCACCGCGGACGTGCCGGCCGGGCAGCCCGTGCCATTGGCGTTCACGACGTCGATGACGATTTTGTCGGGCGGCGGAGGAGTGTTCCACGAATGCGGGGCGACCACAGAGGACAGCGCCATTACGGCAGCAACGACCGCAGACAGCATCGGATTCCTTCCCAATACATTCGAATTGGGTACGGGGGCGCCGACCATGGTAGCGAATGGATCATGGTCCGAAACCCCGCTGAACGGAGCAACACCCAGTAGCTGTCCCACCACGCGGTATACCGATATTTTCGAGCCGTCATTCTCGTGAACACGAAGAAAAACGACCGGAAAACGATTTCGCGCCCCCGGACCGCCGCCCGCCGTCCGCGATCACCCCGCGACGTCCGGGCTTGATCGTTTCACTCCGCCAGCAGACCCGCGACCCGCCCCAGCGTCGCGACCCCCGACGGCGACCACGGCCCGGCCGTGATCACGACCGCGTGCTCGATCCCCCACTCCGCGAACTCCGCGCACCGCCGCGCGAACGACTCCGCGGACTCGCCCGGAGACAGCCGCGTGCTGATCGTCTTCTCGACCTCCCCGTACGGCCGCCCCACCTCCTCGCAATGACGCGCGAGCACCGACAGCTTGTGACGCACGGTCTTCCCGCCGTCCGGGATGTCGAACACGTTGCACGCGTCGGCGTACCGCGCGACCAGCCGCAGCGTCTTGCGCTCACCGGCCCCGCCGATCAGCACCTTCGGCCGGCGCACCGGCAGCGGAATCCCGATCGGACGGTCCAGGCGGTAGTGCTCACCCTCGAACGCCGAGTCGTCCCCGGCCCACATCCGCAGCGCCAGCCGGATGGTCTCCTCCATCCGCTCGAAGCGCTCGCCCACCGGCGGGAACGGCAGGCCCATCGCCCGCGCCTCGCCGTCGTGGTGCCCGGTGCCGATCCCGAACCGGGCCCGCCCGCCGGAGAGGACGTCGAGCGTCGTGACCGCCTTGATCAGCAGCGCGGGCGGCCGGAACGTCACCGCCGAGACCATCGTGCCCAGCCCGATCCGGCCGGTGCGCGCGGCCAGGAACCCCAGCGTCGTGTACGCCTCGAGCATGGCCGAATCCGGTGTGCTGTGCGGGTCGGCCTGCAGCAGGTGGTCGGCCACCCACAGCGTGTCCAGCCCGGCGTCGTCGGCCGCGACGGCGACGCCCGCGAGCTCGTCGGTCGCCTTGTCCGGCCACGAGAAGTCCGTGACCCCGATGCTCAACCGCATGACTACCCCCTCGTGAGCAGTTCCAGGTTGTGGCCGTCGGGGTCGGAGAAGTAGACCCCGCGGCCGCCGTTCAGGTCGCTGACCTCGCCCGCTCGCTCGTGGAACGGGTCGGCCCAGTAGGTGATGCCGGCCCGCTCGATCCGCGCCATCGCGGCGTCGAAGTCGTCCTCGCCGACCAGGAACGCGTAGTGCTGGCTCGTCACGCGGTCCACCCGCAGGTAGTCGAGCGTGACGCCGTTCGCGAGCCGGATGGGCACGAACGGCCCGGTGACCGGCTCGGTCCGCAGGCCGAGGATCCCGGCGAGGAACTCCGCCGACTTCTCCCGGTCGGTCACGCACACGATCGTGTGGTTCAGTTCGACGCTCATCGCGCGGCCCCTCCCGGTGCGAACGGCGGCGGGCCGCCGATCGGGCTCAGGTGGATGCCGGCCAGCTGCCAGCGGTCGTCGTCGCGGACCAGCACGTGCGTGGCGCGGAACCGGCCGTTCACCGGGCGCCCCTGGTGCTTCGCGACCTGGGCGTGCACCCCGATCGCGATGGCGGTCGCCCCGAAGTCGCGGACCTCGACCTCGTCCCAGTCCAGCTTCTCGGTGACCAGCGCGCCGCCGCTGTAGCGCGCCAGCCACTGGGCGCGGTCCAGGACGAAGCCGAGCGGGCCGACCAGCCGGAAGCCGTCGGCGGCCAGGCCTTCCAGGGTCTCGGTGTCCCCGCGCTCTTCCGCCGCGGCCCAGACCCGGCCGAACTCGCGGACCTGCTCTTCGGTGCTCATCGCACTTCCCCTTCCGGTTCGATGCGAGCAACGTTAGATGTCTAACCGTTCGATGTCAAACGCTTAGACCCCTCGGCTTCTGCGGTAGAGTTCACCCCGTGCCAGCACCCACCACCACCCCCATCGGGGTCGTCCTCGCCCGCACCGCCAAGACCGCCGGCCGCGCCTTCGACCAGGCCCTCGCCGCCGCCGGCGGCTCCCAGCCCGTCTGGCAGATCCTCATCTCCCTCAAAACCCGCCCCGTCGCCAACCAGCGCGAACTCGCCGACGCCGTCGGCATCCAAGGAGCCACCCTCACCCACCACCTCAACGGCATGGAAAGCGCCGGCCTCGTCACCCGCCGCCGCGACCCCGCCAACCGGCGCGTCCACCTCGTCACCCTCACCCCCGAAGGCGAACAGCTCTTCCTCCGCCTCGCCTCCGCCGCCATCGCCCACGACGAACGCATGCGAAAAGGCCTGTCCGACACCGAGATCACGCAGCTCGCCGACCTCCTGCACCGGCTCGCCGGCAACGTCACCGGTACCTGATCGAGCTGCGCCAACCAGGGCTTCGCCCCGGGCCGGGGGCTTCGCCACCCGGACCCCCGAAAGCGATCCGTGAGAGTGACTGGACGCACCCGACCGGCAACCACGAGGAGGGATAGGCTCCATGCACTAGCCAAAGTCGTCTCAAGCTGGAGTACCGCAATGACCCAAGCCCCTGTCAACGTGACCGTCACCGGCGCCGCCGGCCAGATCGGCTACGCGCTGCTCTTCCGCATCGCGTCCGGTCAGCTGCTCGGGCAGGACGTCCCGGTGAAGCTGCGGCTCCTCGAGATCCCGCAGGCGGTCAAGGCGGCCGAGGGCACCGCCATGGAGCTCGACGACGGCGCGTTCCCCCTCCTCGCCGGCACCGACATCTTCGACGACCCCAAGCAGGCCTTCGAAGGCACCAACATCGCCCTCCTCGTCGGCGCCCGCCCCCGCAGCAAGGGCATGGAGCGCGGCGACCTCCTCGAGGCCAACGGCGGCATCTTCAAGCCACAGGGCGAAGCCATCAACGCCGGCGCCGCCGACGACATCAAGGTCCTCGTGGTCGGCAACCCGGCCAACACCAACGCCCTCATCGCCCGCTCGCACGCCCCCGACGTGCCCGCCGACCGCTTCACCGCGATGACCCGCCTCGACCACAACCGCGCGCTCGCCCAGCTCTCCAAGAAGCTCGGCGTCCCGGTCACCGAGCTCAAGAAGCTCGCCATCTGGGGCAACCACTCCGCCACCCAGTACCCCTCGGTCCAGCACGCCGAGGTCGGCGGCAAGAGCGTCGAGGTCGACCAGGCCTGGCTCGAGAGCGACTTCATCCCGACCGTCGCCAAGCGCGGCGCCGCCATCATCGAGGCCCGCGGTCTCTCCTCCGCCGCCTCGGCCGCCTCCGCCGCCATCGACCACGTCTACACCTGGGTCAACGGCACCCCGGCCGGCGACTGGACCTCCGCCGGCGTCGTCTCCGACGGCTCCTACGGCGTCGCCGAGGGCATCATCTCGTCCTTCCCGGTCACCGCGAAGAACGGCAAGTACGAGATCGTCCAGGGCCTCGAGATCGACGACTTCTCCCGCGCCCGCATCGACGCCTCGGTCGCCGAGCTCGTCGAGGAGCGCGACACCGTGCAGAAGCTCGGCCTCATCTGAGCCCGACCCACGCACGATCGGGGCCACCGTCCATACCGGACGGTGGCCCCTTTTCTCGTCAGCTGGTCTTCAGCGGCCCGGCGACCTTGTACGTGCTGAGCAGCACCCCGGACGGCGTCGGCGTCGTGCCGGCGAACTCGAACGTCTGCCCCGGCGTCCCCTCCGCGAAGAGCCGCTTGCCCGTACCCACCAGCACCGGGTAGACGACCAGCACGACCTCGTCCGCGAGCCCGTGCTCCAGCAGCGCCGACGTCAGCGTGGAACTGCCCGTCAGGACCAGCCCCGGCCCGTCCTCCGCCTTGATCCGCCGGACACCCTCGACGAGATCCGGCCCGACCCCCTCGGCCGGCCCCCAGCCCAGATCGTCCGGACGATGGGTCACGACGTACTTCTTCGCCGCGTTGAGGCGGTCCGCCATCGGCATGCCCGACACCGTCGGCCAGAACCCCGCGAAGATGTCGTACGTGCGCCGGCCCAGCAGCAGGTCGAACCGCTCACCGTGCGCGGACAGCATCATCTCCGCGCCCGCCGGGGTCCGGTACGCCCCGGTCCAGTCGCTGTACGGGAACCCGTCCCCATCGGCGGAGTTCTGGATCACACCGTCGAGCGACACGTGTTCGATGATCTTGAGAGTTCTCATCCGGCCAGCACCTCGTCCAGTTGGGGCATCGCGGCGCGAAGGCCCTGTTCCATGCCCGGGATCGTCTGTTCCATGGCTTCAATGCTCGAAAACCGGGTGACGCTGATCATCCGCGACCCCGTCGGCGTCGCCTCGAAGGCGAACGTCATCGACATCGGCAGATCCCCGTCCTCGGCGTTGTCCTCACCGTCGTCCGCCTCGAACGAGTCGATCGGGTTCACCGCCGTGAACTTCCAGGCGCCACTCCACTTCTCCCCGTCCGGACCGGTCAGGAAGTACTCCGCGCGACCACCGGCCCGGAAGTCGTGGTGCGTGAACGTCGCGGGCGCGAACGGCGGCCCCCAGAAGCGCTCCAGCTGCCGCGGATCAGCCCACGCATCCCACAGCCTTCGTTGCGGAACCGGGAAATCGGCCACCAACGTCAAGGTGAGCGCTTCCGGATCCTTGGTCACCGAGGTGACGGGCATCGTCAATCTTCTTTCGGTAGCAGGACATCATCGAGCTGCGCCACGCGCCGGCGCCAGAGGGATTCGAGGGAGTCGAGGAGCTCACCGGCCCGCCGCAGCCGCGCACGGTTGGCCGAGACCAGCTGCTCGCGGCCGTTCGCGCGCTTCTGGACCAGACCCGCCCGCTCGAGCACGGCGACGTGCTTCTGTACGGCGGCGAAGCTCATCTCGTAATGCGCGGCGAGCTCGGACACCGACGGCGTTTCCGCGACCGACCGCTTCAAGATGTCGCGACGCGTGCCGTCGGCCAAGGCGCGGAAGAGCTGGTTGAGCGACTCCTCACTCTCTTCTTGAAGTACAACCATGTGGTTGTACATTAGCCGTCGCCGATCACCCTGACAAGACCCGAGCCCGCTCCGCTCCCAGCGAACACCCCACGCCCACAGCGAAACCGGCGCCGGACGCCCGCACCCGCGCCCTACCGTCGAGCCATGACCACTCTCGCCGTACCCGACATGCAGGCACCGAGCACCGCCCCCGAAGACTCGGTCTACCAGCAGCTCCTGCACGACCGCATCGTCTTCCTCGGCTCCGAGGTCAACGACGAGGTGGCCAACCGGATCATCGCCCAGCTCCTCCTGCTCGCCGCCGACGACCCGGCGAAGGACATCACCTTCTACATCAACTCACCCGGCGGCTCGGTGACCGCCGGCATGGCCATCTACGACACCATGCAGCTCGTCAAACCGGCCGTCTCGACCTACGGCCTCGGCTTCGTCGCGTCCATGGGCCAGTTCCTGCTCTCCTCCGGCACCCCCGGAAAGCGCTACCTGCTGCCCAACACGCGGATCGTCATGCACCAGCCCTCGGCCGGCATCGGCGGCGCCGCCACCGACATCGCCATCCAGGCCGAAGTGTTCGGCAAGATGAAGCGCCGCATCGCCGAGATCACCGCGCACCAGACCGGCCAGAGCGTCGAACGCATCACCGCCGACGCCGACCGCGACCGCTGGTTCGACGCGGAAGAAGCCCTCGCCTACGGGTTCGTCGACCACATCGTCGCCGGCGGCTGACCACGACCCTCGCCCCGATGCCGGGCGGCATCGGGGCGAGGCACCGAGTGACGATCAGCAGTGACTGGTCAACCGCATGTTGTTGATCCGGTCGAAGAACGCCGCGTCGAACGACCCGGCGTCGAACCACCAGGTCCACTGGTTCTTGACCGTGCCCCGCACGAACTTCGGGTCACCCCCGTGCGTGATGGGGCCCAGGACGAACCCGTTGCTGTCCACGGCAACCGGCCACATCAGCCACGCGTCACCGCTGTCGCTACTGGTGATCACCGCCTCGAAGGTCGCGCTGCCGTTGCGGTTCAGCGTCCACTTCGCCTGGTCCATCAGGCAATCGCCGGCCGCAATGCGGCCCCAGGTGAACCAGCAGGAGCCCGCTCCGGTACAGGTGGCCTCCGCGGTGGCGGCCGACTGCGTTCCGGCCGACGCCGGAACAACGAAGACGCTGCCCATGGCGGCAGCGAACATCGTCAGGATGATCGACATCCGACGCAATGTGCCCATCGTTTTCCCTCCCCGAGAGTTGTCGAAGCCCCCAAGCTAGTTCTCGGGCACCCTCGGCGAGAGTCACGGACGTGCGGACTCGAGGGAAGCTGATGCGGCCCGGGTTGCCGCCTTCTTTGCTGTATTTGATTGCGGTGCGTAACGGCTCGGCTGGTTTGAAAAACCAGCCGAGCCGTATAGGGCGTTATACAGTTAGAAGACGAGAGTGTTCAGACTCCGTTGAGGCCGCGGCGGGCCAGGAGTGGTTCGATCTCGGGGTTGCGTCCGCGGAAGGCGCGGAAGGCGTCCATCGGGTCGATGCTCCCTCCCCTGCCGAGGAGGGTCCGGCGGAAGTGGTCGCCGTTGTCGCGGGTCAGTCCCCCGCTCTCCCGGAACCACTGGACGGTGTCGGCGTCGAGGACTTCGCTCCAGATGTAGGAGTAGTAGCCCGCGCTGTAGCCGCCGCTGAAGACGTGCGCGAAGTATGTCGTGCGGTAGCGGGGCGGGATCGCTTCGACGGCCACGCCCGCTTTCACGAGCGCGTCGGTCTCGAAGCGCTGGACCTCTTCGACGTGGTCGTCGACGCCGAGGCGGTGCCAGGCCTGGTCGAGCAGGGACGCCGCCAGGTACTCGGTCGTCGAGAAGCCTTCGCCGTACTGCTGGGCGGCGAGGAGCTTGTCGACCTGCTCCTGCGGCAGCGCCTCCCCCGTCTCGTGGTGCTTGGCGTAGTGGGCCAGTACCTCCGGCCACAGCATCCACATCTCGTTGACCTGGGACGGGTATTCGACGAAGTCGCGGGGCACGTTGGTGCCGGAGAACGTCGGGTAGCGGACCGACGAGACCAGGGCGTGCAGCGCGTGGCCGAACTCGTGGAACGCCGTGACGACCTCGTCGAACGTGAGCAGGGTCGGCTCCCCCGCCGGCGGCCGGCCGACGTTGAGCACGTTGACCACGACCGTCTTGCGGTCCAGCAGCCGCGATTGGTCGACGAAGGTGTTCATCCACGCGCCGCCGCGCTTGGCGTCGCGGGTGTACAGGTCGAGCAGGTACAGCCCGAGCGGGGTGCCGTCGGCGTCGAACACCTCGAAGGTCCGGACCTCCGGGTGGTACTTCGGGAGGTCGGTCCGCTCGGTGAAGGTGAGCCCGTAGAGCTTGGTGGCGGCGAAGAAGACGCCGTCGAGGTACACGCGGTCGGCTTCGAAGTACGGCCGCAGGGCCTCGGTGTCGACGTCGAAGCGCTCGCGGCGGACCTGGGCGGCGTAGTACGGCCAGTCCGACGGACGCAGCGTCGCGCCGGGCACGTCGGCTTCGAGCAGCTGCTGCAGTTCCGCGGCTTCGGTGCGAGCGTTCGCGACCGCGGCGGGTGCGAGCCGCTCGAGCAGTCCGGCGGCGGCTTCCGCGGTCTTCGCCGTCTCGTCGGCGATGACGTACGCCGCGTGGTTCGGATAGCCGAGCAGGGCGGCCCGTTCGGCCCGCAGGCGGGTGATCTCGGCGACGAGGGCGTTGTTGTCGAACTCGTTGCCGCGGTTGCCCCGCGCCATCGACGCGGCGTGGATCCGCGCGCGGACGTCGCGGTCGCGCAGCGTCTCCAGCGGCGAGGCCTGGCTCGTCGGCAGGGTCAGCGGGATGACGTACTTGCCGTCCTCACCGCGGGCGGCCGCCGCTTCGGCCGCGGTGGCGATCGCGCCGTCGCCGAAGCCGGCCAGCTCGGCGCGATCTTCGATCACGACGGCCAGGTCGTTGGTCTCCTTGAGGAGGTTCTGCTGGAACTTCGTCTGCAGCGTGGACAGCTGCCCGTTGAGCTCCCGCAGGCGGGCCTGCTCCGCTTCGCCGAGCCCGGCACCCGCGCGGCTGAAGTCGAGGTGACGCCGTTCCAGCAGGCGCCGCGACTCCTCGTCCAGGCCGAGCTCTTCGCGCCGCGCGTGGAGGGTGTCGATCCGGGCGAACAGCTTCGGGTTCAGGTGGATCGCGTCGTGGTGGGCGGCCAGCTTCGGCGCGAACTCGGCCTGGATGGCCTGGATCTCGTCGGTGCTGTTGGAGCCGGACAGGTTGTAGAACACGCTCGCCACGCGGCCCAGCAGCTCGCCGGCGCGCTCGAGGGCCACGACGGTGTTCTCGAACGTCGGCTCGGCGTCCTGCGCCGCGATCTGCTCGATCTCCGCCGCGTGCTCGGCCAGGCCCGCCTCGAACGCGGGCCGGTAGTGCTCGTCGGCGATCCGGTCGAAGGGCGGCAGGGCGTAGGGCAGTTCGCTGGGTGCGGCGAACGGGTTGTCCGGCGAAATCATCGGCGCAGGCTCCTGGTGGGGGTACAACACTCGGTCCCGCCACCCTACGTGGTCCACCTGTGCGGATGTCAGCGCTTTCCGGAGGTGGCCAGGTTCACGGACCGGTGGTACCGCCCACGACGGCGTCGCTGCTCCCGGCGGCCTTCTTGCCGCGCTTAGGCTTGGGTTCCGGCGGCACGATGCCCCCGAGGTCGCCACTGTGGTCGTTGACCCGCATGACGAACGGCCGGGTCTCCGTGTAGCGCACGACCGAGATCGACGCCGGGTCGACGACGATCCGCTGGAACGCGTCGAGGTGCTGGCCGAGCGCGTCGGCGAGGATGGACTTGATCACATCGCCGTGGCTGCACAGGAGCCAGACGGCGTGGTCGCCGTGCTCGGCGGTGATGCGCCGGTCGTGCGCGCGGACGGCGGCCACGGACCGGGCCTGCATCGCCGCGAGCCCTTCGCCGCCGGGGAACACGGCGGCCGACGCGTGCGCCTGCACGACCCGCCAAAGCGGCTCCTTCGCCAGGTGCTTGAGCTCCTTGCCGGTCCAGTCGCCGTAGTCCACTTCGGACAAGCCGGGCTCGACGACCTTCGCCAGGGTCCGCGCGGCCGCGAGGGGGCCGACGGTCTGCTTGCACCGCAGCATGGGCGACACGACCAGCTCGGCCAGCGGGACGCCGTCGAGGCGTTCGACCAGCTTCTCCGCCTGGGCGCGGCCGGTGTCGTCGAGGTTGACCTTCGGGGAACGCCCGGCCAGGACACCGGAGCCGTTGGCCGTCGACTTGCCGTGCCTGAGCAGAATGACCGTACTCACGAGGCCCACCCTACGTGGACGCGATCACCCGCTCCCTCCTACCGGTCATCAGTTGCTGACGGGACCCGCGTTCGGGTCATCGGCGCAGGCCGGAGGTCGCGAATGACTCATTCGGGACCTCCGGCGCCGCGAATGAGTCATTCGCGGCGCCGCCGAGCAGCCTCGCCGCGGGAACCACGCGGGCGGCTCAGTTGCTGACGGGACCCGCGTTCGGGTCGAGCGCCCCGGTGAAGATCAGCACGAACAGCAGCACCCCGAGCACCAGCCGGTAGATCACGAACGGCACGAAGCTGCGCTTCTTGATGTAGGCCATCAGCCACGCGATCACCGCGTACCCGACGCCGAAGGCGACCAGCGTCGCCAGGATCGTCGGACCCCACTGAGCCGGCACGCCGCCCGAGCCGATGTCCTTGAGCTTGTACACGCCCGACCCGAACACCGCCGGCAGCGCCAGCAGGAACGAGTACTCCGCCGCCTCCGCGCGGGTGTAACCCAGCAGCAGGCCCGCGCTCGTCGTGCCACCCGAGCGGGAGACGCCCGGGATCAGTGCCAGCGCCTGGGCGAAGCCGAAGCCGAGCCCGTGCGGCACGGTCAGGTGGTCCAGCGTCCGCTCCTGCTTCCCGACGCGGTCGGCGTACAGCAGGATCAGGCCGAACACGATGAGCACGGTCGCGGTGATCCGCAGGTCGCGGAACGCGCTGTCGATCTGGTCCTGCAGCAGCAGCCCGAGCACCACGATCGGCAGCGAGCCGATGATGATCAGCCAGCCGAGGCGCGCGTCCGGGTCGCGGCGCCAATCCGGCTTGTACAGCGAGAAGAACCAGGCCTGCAGGATCCGGCCGATCTTCTTGCCGAAGTAGAGGATCACCGCCAGCTCGGTGCCGATCTGGGTGACGGCGGTGAACGCCGCGCCCGGGTCGTCCCAGCCGACGAGCGCCGCGACGATCCGCAGGTGCGCGCTCGAGGAGATCGGCAGGAACTCCGTCAGGCCCTGGACCAGGCCCAGGACCAGTGCTTCGAACCACCCCACGTCAGGCCACCCCCGCCAGCTCGAGCGCCTCGACGGCGGTGGTCAGCGCGGCCGCCGCGTCCGGGGTGTACGGCGACACCGACAGGGTCGTCACGCCGGCCTCGGCGTATTCGGTCATCTTCTCCGCTATCCGTTCCTTCGGACCCAGCAGCGACGTCGCGTCGAGGAACTCCAGCGGCACCGCCGCCATCGCCCCCGCCCGGTCGCCGGCCAGGTACTTCTCCTGCACTTCGGCGGCTTCGGCTTCGAAGCCCATCCGGCACGCCAGCCGGTTGTAGAAGTTCTTCTCCTTGCTGCCCATCCCGCCGAGGTAGAGCGCCGCGTAGCCGCGGACGGCGTCCGCGCAGGCCCGCCAGTCGTCGCCGGGCACCAGCGGCACGGTCGGGACGACGTCGAAGCCGTCGAGGGTGCGGCCGGCCCGTTCGGCACCGGCCCGCAGGTGCGCCAGCTGCTCTCCCGCGTGCGCCGGCGAGAAGAACACCGGCAGCCAGCCGTCGGCGATCTCCCCGGTCAGCTCCAGGTTCTTCGGGCCGATCGCGGCCAGGTACAGCGGGATGTGCTTGCGGGCGGGCCGGACGGTCAGCCGCAGCGCCTTGCCGGGCCCGTCCGGCAGCGGCAGCGTGAAGTGCTCGCCCTCGAACTTCACCCGTTCCCGCCGCAACGCCGAGCGCACGATCGAGGCGTACTCGCGGGTGCGGCCCAGCGGCGAGGCGAACCGGACACCGTGCCAGCCCTCGGACACCTGCGGGCCGGACACGCCGAGCCCCAGCCGGAACCGGCCGCCCGAGAGCGTGTCGAGGGTCGCGGCGGTCATCGCGGTCATCGCCGGGGTCCGGGCCGGGATCTGCAGCACGGCGGCGCCGACGTCGATCCGCGACGTGTTCGCCGCGATCCAGGTCAGCACGGTCACGGCGTCCGAGCCGTACGCCTCCGCCGCCCACACGACGGCGTAGCCCCGTTCGTCCGCTTGTTTCGCCAGGGCCAGGTTCGCGGGGTCGTTCCCCGCTCCCCAGTAGCCGAGATTCAGTCCGAGTCGCACGGGGCCAGACCCTAACGGGGGCTCTCGGGGGCGACACGACTCACCTTGGTCAGGTTCGCCGGTCCCCGCCCACTAGGCTCGGCGGTCGTGGAAAAGCGACTGCTCGGCCGCTCGGGACTGCGCGTCTCGCGGATGGGGCTCGGCACCATGACCTGGGGTGGCGACACCGACGCGGAGGAAGCGGCCAGCCAGCTGGTCGCCTTCGTGGACGCCGGCGGCACCCTGGTGGACACGGCCGACATCTACGGCGAGGGCGAGTGCGAGCGGGTGCTCGGCTCGCTGCTCGGCGACCTCGTGCCCCGCGACGACATCGTCCTCGCGACGAAGGCGGTCGCCCGGCGCACCGACGGCCCGTTCGGCGGCGGCGCCTCCCGCGGTGCCCTGCTCACCGCGCTCGACGGCTCGCTCGAGCGGCTCGGCACCGACCACGTCGACCTGTGGCAGCTGCACGCCTGGGACACCTGCGTGCCGATCGCCGAGACCCTCGCCGCCCTCGAGTACGCCGTGACAAGCGGCAAGGCCCGCTACGTCGGCGTCTCGAACTACGCCGGCTGGCAGCTGGCGACGGCCGCCGCCGGCGCCGCCGCGGTCGCGCCGATCGTCTCCACCCAGGTCGAGTACTCGCTGCTGGAACGCGGCGTGGACCGCGAGGTCGTCCCCGCCGCCGAGCACCACGGCGTCGGCCTGCTGCCCTGGGCGCCGCTCGGCCGTGGCGTGCTGACCGGCAAGTACCGCACCGGCACGCCCGCCGACTCGCGGGGCGCGAACAGCGCGTACGCCGGTTACGTCGAGCACCACCGCACCGACCGCGCCGCCCGGATCGTGCAGGCGGTGGCCACCGCCGCCGACGGCCTCGGCACGTCGCCGCTGGCCGTCGCGCTGGCCTGGGTCCGCGACCGGCCCGGAGTCGTCGCCCCGGTCGTCGGGGCGCGCGACACCGGTCAGCTCACCGGCTCGCTGACGGCGGAGGACATCACCCTCCCGCCGGCGATCCGCTCGGCGCTCGACGACGTCAGCGCGATCGAGGTCGGCTACCCGGAGCGCTGGCCGCGCTAGGTGTCTGTTGGGTGACATGCACGTGACGGCAAGACGATCGTGGAGGATGCTGGTGGAGACCGTCCGTCGAGGGACACCTGGAGGCAGCAACGTGCGTCGGTTCGCCGCCGTGTCGTGGATCGCGATCCCGCTCGCCGGTGCGCTGGTGCTCTCGGGCTGCTCGTCGGCCAAGTCCGACAGCGACGACCTCCAGATCGTCGCGAACCCCGTGGCCGCGAAGCCGGCGGTCTCCCCCGCCGTGACCGTGAAGCCGGCCGGTCAGGTGCTCGCCGGCGGGGCCGTCTCGGCCCTCGCCGTGGCCCAGGGAACCCTGGTCGTCGCGCTCTCTCAACCGCCGTCTTTGCAGTTGTACGACTTGGACGCGCTTGCGTCACCCCCGGTGAATATGCCGTTATACGGCAAAGCGGGGAAGCTGACCGTGGCGCCGGGGCGGGTCGAGATCGCGGAGCCGGATCGGGGTGTGGTGCAGCAGCTGACGTTGCCGGACCGGAAGCTCACCGAGACGAAGACGGGCGGGCAGCCGGCGGCGAGCATCGCTTACGGCGCCGATCGGCTGGTCGCGATGGGGGCGGCGAAGGACATCCAGGTGCTGCCCGCGAGTGGTCCCGCGCGGACGATCGGCGGGCAGCTCTACAGCGCGGACGATGTGCTGACCGCCGGGGCCGGTGTGGTGGTCCTCGACCGGCTGCGGACGGCCGTGTTCTCCGTGGACGTCGCGGGGGGGAAGATCAACGAGGGTCTGCGCGCGGGTGATGGCGCCGCCAACGCGGTCGCGGACTCCTACGGCCGGATCCTGGTGACGGACGCGCGGGCGGGTGCGCTGATCGCGTTCTCGGCTTCGCCGCTGATCATGCGGCAGCGGTATCCGGTGCCGGGTGGTGCGTACGGGATCGCTTACGACGCGAAGCGGAGCCTGGCCTGGGTGACGCTCACCGGGCGCAACGAGGTGGTCGGGTTCGACGTCCGCGGCGGCGAGCCCGTCGAGAAGTACCGGTTCCCCACCGTGCGCCAGCCGGACTCGGTCGGGGTGGACGAAACCAGCGGCCGGGTGGTCATCGGCTCGGCGACCGGAGAAGGGACCCAGGTGATCCAGCCATGACGACGGTCAGCGAGGCGGTGGTCGAAGGGGATTGGGAGTATCGCCGTCTGCACCTCCCCCCGGGCGTGTCCCGGCGTGCGGCGGCGATCCAGCTCTCCATCCACGCGGAGTTCGCGGGCTGGGAACTGCGGAACGTGCGGCTCTACGCCGACGGCACCCGCCGGGTGTGGCTGCGCCGCAAGAAGACGGCGGAAAGCCTGCCCGGCGCGCTGCCGACCTGAGGCGGCTCAGCCGAACACGCGGCTCAGCCAGTCGCTCCAGGCCTTTTCCTCCACCTCGGCGTCGGCGCCCGGGGTGAAGACGTGGTGGGCGGCGACCATCGGGCCGTGGAAGCCGCGCAGGAAGCGGATCATCGCGTCCGCGGTCCGCACGCCGGCGGTCTGGTCGTTCACGGCGTAGACGACCCCTTCCAGCGGTGCCCGGCCGGGCACCGCGATCCGCACCCGGTCGCCCTCGGCTGGCCGCAAGGGCAGCCCGAGGGCCGTGCCGAGCCGCGTCCACGCGGCGGGCCAGTCCCCCACCGGCGGGCCGAACGCCGTGACCGGCACCGCCGTGCGCCCGGCGAAGTGCGTCACGTACTCGACCAGGGTGCGGAAGAACATCGCGCCGCCGGTGGTCATCGCCTCGAACTCGTCCTCCCAGTCGTCGCCGGGCAGGAAGCCGCTCGTGACGCAGCGGATCACCGAGCTTCCGCCGGCCCGGCCCTCGATGAGGAACTCGTAGGCGATCGTGCGCCCGTCCGGCCCGGGGTCGGTGCCGTAGACGAGCTTCTCGAGCGGGTCCCATTCCCGGATCCGGAACTCCGGCTCGTAGCCGCCGAACGCGCCACGGATGACTCCGCCGGTGCCGCCCTCGACCTCGTTGCGGCCCATGAACCACGAGTCGATGCCCGGTCCGGTCGCGATGGCTTCCCACAGTTCTTCCGGCGTCGCGCCGACCTCGGCGACGTCGGTCAGCTCGAACTCATGCCCCACGGGACTCCTCCGGGATGCTCGGGTGGACGGCGACGATCACCCGGTGCGGCCGGCCCTTCTCGGCCGTCTCGTCGTGGTACTTGCCGACCAGGGTCGTGACGGCGGTCGCGAGCTCTTCGGCGAACGCCGTGCGGTCGGCGGCCGAGGCGAACCGGACCTCGCCGTCGAGCGCGAAGGTCGCGACCCGCTGCTGCGCCTTGGCCGCGCCGGTGATCAGGAGGCCGACGTCCCGCACGAGCCGGCCCGCGACGGCGAGCAGCCAGCGGGCCGAGAGCCGGTCGGGCGACTGGGCCGGGTCGGGCTGGACGGCGGACAGCGCGACCGGCGAGATGACGTACGACGACGCCGTCGCGCGCATCATCCGCTCGGTGACGTTGCCCTTCCGCCGCTCCTCGACCAGCTCCACCAGGCCGTGCTTCTCCAGCGCCCGCAGGTGGTAGTTGACCTTCTGGCGCGGCAGGTCGACCCGCGCGGCCAGCATGGTCGCCGACGCCGGCTCGGCCAGTTCGGCCAGTAGCCGGGCCCGGACCGGGTCCAGCGACACCTCGGCCGCCGACGCGTCTTCGATCACCGCCACGGAAAACATGGGTCCAGCCTCGTACCGAACAGAGAAATTGTCAAGAACTCTCTTCTTGTCGGTAGCTGCCGTTCACCAGGGCGACGACCCGCGGCAGCACCTGCGCCGCGGCCTCCAGCGGCACGACGTGCCCGACGCCGGGCAGCACCACCGCTGTCCCGTTGCCGAGGCCGCCGGCCCACTGCTCGACGTCGGACGCGCGGACGATCCGGTCCCGCTCCCCCACGATCGCCGTCACCGGGAGGCCGCCGACCCGCGTCGAGGCCGAGTCGCGCGCGTAGGCGTCCAGCGCCGGGCGGAACAGCGACACCGTGTGCGGCCAGTTGCCGCGGATCATCTTCACGGTCAGCTCGACCAGCTCCGGGTCCGGGTCGTCGCCGAAGAGCCACCACCGCAGGCCCGCGCTCACCGCCCGGCTCGTGTGCTCCCGGACCACGCCGAAGAGCTTCGAGCCGAGCACCGCTTCGAGGTCGCGAGCCAGCTTCCCCAGCGCGTTCGGCCACGCCGCCGAGACCTCGGTGGCCAGCGTGCCCGACGACGTCGCGAGCAGTACCAGCCCGGACACCCGCTCGGCGAACAGCGATGGGTGCCGCTGGGAGAGCGACAGGATGGCCAGGCCACCCATGTCGTGTCCCACCAGCACGACCCGGCCTTCGGGAACTTCGCGCTCGAGCAGCTCGGCGAGGTCGTCGCCGAGCTGCGCCATCGTCGCGGTGCCGCGCCGCGCCCGCCCGGACCCGCCGTGGCCGCGCTGGTCGTAGGTCAGCACGGCCACCGGCCCGTCGGCCGCGTCCGGCACCAGCGGCGCGATCCGGCCCCAGCTGCGCTGGTCGAGCGCGTAGCCGTGGACGAACACCACGGTCACCGGCGCGGCCGGGTCGCCCCTGCGCACCACCTGCAGAGACGTGCCGTCGGCGAGCGCGAACGCGGTCATCAGGACGTGCGCAGGAACCGGTCCAGCACGCGGGTGCCGAACTTCAGCGCCTCGACCGGGACGCGCTCGTCGACGCCGTGGAAGAGCGCCGAGAAGTCGAGGTCGGCGGGCAGCTTGAGCGGCGCGAACCCGAAGTTGCGGATGCCGAGGTCCTGGAAGGACTTCGCGTCGGTGCCGCCGGACAGCATGTACGGCAGCGTCTTCGCGCCCGGGTCCTCGGCGAGCACCGCGGCGGTCATGGCGTCGACGAGGGCGCCGTCGAACGTCGTCTCGACCGGCGGGAGCTCCATCCACTCCTTCTCGATGTCCGGCCCGAGCAGCTCGTCGAGCTCCCGGTCGAACGCCTCCAGCCGGCCCGGCAGGATCCGGCAGTCCACCGCGGCCTCGGCGACCGACGGGATGACGTTCGACTTGTACCCGGCGGTGAGCATGGTCGGGTTGGCGGTGTCGCGCAGGGTCGCGCCGATCATCCGCGAGATGTTGCCGAGCTTGGCGACCGAGCCTTCGAGGTCGTCCTCGGGGAAGTCCCAGCCGGTGATCTCGGTGACGCCGGCGAGGAACTCCTTCACCGAGTCGGTCAGCACGAGCGGGAAGCGGTGGTTGCCGAGCTTCGCGACGGCTTCGGCCAGCTTCGTCACGGCGTTGTCGCGGTGGATCATCGAGCCGTGCCCGGCGGTGCCGCGCACGCGCAGCTTCATCCAGCGGATGCCCTTCTCCGCCGTTTCGATCAGGTAGGCGCGGACGTCGTCCTTGAGCGTGATGGAGAATCCGCCGACCTCGCTGATCGCCTCGGTGACGCCCTCGAAGAGGTCCGGGCGGTGCTCGACGAGCCACTGCGCGCCGTACTTGCCGCCCGCTTCCTCGTCGGCGAGGAACGCGAAGACCAGGTCGCGCGGGGGCACGACGTTGTGCATCTTGTAGTGCCGGGCCAGCGCGAGCGCCATCCCGCACATATCTTTCATGTCGACCGCGCCGCGGCCCCAGACGTAGTCGTCCTGGATCGCGCCGGAGAACGGGTGGACCGACCACTCCGAGGCGTCGGCGGGCACGGCGTCGAGGTGGCCGTGGATGAGCAACCCGCCCCGGGTCCGGTCGGCGCCTTCGAGCCGGACGATCACGTTGTGCCGGTTCTTCCCGCCCGACTCGACGTAGGTGATCTCGTAGCCGGCGTCGGTCAGCTTCTCCGCGACGTACTCGGCCGCCACCCGCTCGCCGACCAGCGTGTCGGGGTCGCCGGTGTTGGTCGTGTCGATGCGGATCAGCTCGCTGGTCAGCGTCACGGCCTCGGCCGCGGCAGCTTCGATCAGGTTCGGTTCGGTCACCGGCCATTCCTATCATTCGCCCGGCGGGGTGCGCTGGGCAGCGCGTTTCCGGACGATCGGCCTGGTTGTAACAATCCGCCGACGACCACGACTCCCAGCGTGACCGGGACCGGCCGCGGCACTGCCCGGCGGCGCTGTCGCTCCCCGGCCGAGCGACCTTCGACCGCTGTTCTCGGCGACCGAAATCCGGGGGGGCTGGGGCATGGTGCGAGCGAAGCCAGGGGAAGGCTCGCTCCTCGAGCGCGCGTTCACACCCGTCGTCACCGTGGTGCGGAAGGCCCGGCAGCCCGCCGGCCGGCTGGTCACCGCCGTCCGGAAACCGGCCATCCTGTCGCCGACCGGACCCGTGAGCGTGCGCCGGGAAGTGCTCTGCCTGGTCCTGATCCCGTCCGCGACGGTCGGCCTGGTCTGCCTGCTGGCGTGGTCGTCAGGCGTCGCGTACCACCCCGGCTGCCACAGCACCGCCAACTTCCTGGCCAGCCTCTTCTACCAGCCCACGATCGGGTCGACCTGCCAGTCCGTCCCGTTCCTCTCCGACGTCCCCGCCATCATGCTGTCGTTCTGCTGCCCGTTCGCCCTGGTGACCTACAAGCTGCTCCGGCGGCGGCTCGCGGCCCTGCAGGGGGCGCTCGTCCGGACCGGCCTGCTCAGGGAACAGGGTTCCCAGGACACGATCTCGGCCGGGATCCTGCGGCTGGAACGCTCGATCGACCTGACGCCATCGCGGCGGCTGGCCCTGTCCGCCGTCTCCGCCGCGATGGTGACCTGGCTCTACTGGCGCAACCTCAAGGCCGGGCACCTGTTCAACACACTCGAAACGCCCGGCCCGAACGGGACGACGAACGCCGCGCAGCTGCGGGACAGCTGGTGGGCGAACTACCACCACCACTTCTTCCTCGCGGTCGTCTGCATCCTGATCGGTTCGGTCGGTGTCTACTACGCGTGGCGGGCGGGCTGGTTGTACGTGCGGCTCGGCGCCGTCCTCTACGCCACGCGGAAGTCGTCCGCGGACGGGCTGCCGGTCAGCTACGTGCCCCGCTGGCGGGACCGCAGCTACGGGTGGAGCCCGGTGACCGGTGTCCTGATGCTGATCTACCTGTCGACGGTGAGCCTGGCGATCGCGATGGTGGCCATCTTCGACATCCTCCGCAACGAGTCGTGGACCCTCGTCATCGCCGTGATCTTCGCGCTGATCGGGGTCCTGTCCAACACGGTGATGATCCTGACGTCCTTCTTCCGGATGGTCGGCATGCACGAGTCGGTCGAGAAGCGGCTGCGGGCCACCCTGGTGGCGAGGGACTCCGGGCTGACCAGTGAGGAGTACGTGATCGCGGCGTCCGAGCTCACGGTGTGGCGCAGTATCCCGGTGGCCAGCTTCAGCGGCAGCATCATCAAGATCCTGCCCGGCTTGTACGCCCTCTTCCAGTTCTCCAGGGCGTTCCTGAAGTAGTCCGCGGGGCGAATGCATCCTCAGGCGACCGTCGCGATCGTCTCCCCCGCCACCGGCGGGCACGTGAGCAGCCGGTGCGGCGGCGGCTCGCCCGAGCCCGGCTCGACCAGCGACGCCAGCAGCCGCACCGCCGCGCGGCCCAGCGCCCGGCGCGGGACCTCGAACCCGCTGATCACCGGCCCCGCCGTCCCGCCGGGGGGCCGCCCCAGGACCGCCAGCGACACGTCGCCCGGCACCGAGACCCCAGCCCCGCCCAGGGCCCGCCGGGTCGCGTGGAACACCGCGCCCGTGTCGGTCTCCTCGACCACCAGCGCCGTCACGCCGTCGTCGAGCCACCCGCGGACCGAAGCCGGATCGAGGTCCGAACCGTCGGTGCGGGTCACCGCCAGGGACATCCCGGCGTCGGCCGCCGCCGCGCGCACGCCGCGTTCGCGGTCACCCGACGAAGGCGCGTCGTCCGGCTCGCGCAGGTACCGCACGCGCGAGTGGCCGGCCCGCGCCAGCCGCGTGATCACCTCGGCCGAAGCGGACACGTAATCCGCGCCCACGTGCGGGATGCGGCCGCCCAGCTCGGTGCGGCGTCCGATGTGGACGATCGGGAACCCGGCGGCGAGCAGGTCGGCGATCGCGTCCACCGGGACGTGCCGGCCGAGGAACAGGCAGCCGTCCGCCAGCCTGGTGCGGCGGATCCGGTCCGGCGCCGCGCTCGAGGCCGTGAACATGATCAGGTCCTTGCCGAGTGCCGCCGCCTCCGCTTCGACGCCGGCCAGGATCGGGTAGTACACGTCGGCGATGTCCGGGAAGGCCGGCGTGAACGTGTACACGCCCAGGAGGTTGTTGCGCGTGGACGCCAGCCGGGACGACACCGGGTCGGGGACGTAGCCCAGCCGTTCGGCCGCCTCCAGGACCCGCAGCCGCGTCCGTTCCGAGAGGCGGACCCCGGTGCGGTTGCCGCCCAGCACCACCGACACCGTCGCCTGCGAAACCCCGGCCACGCGGGCGATGTCGGCCTGCCGGACCTTGCCCATCGCCACCTCGCTCGGAGTCAGCTGATCCGATTCAGAGTGCAAGCCGCTCCGAGCCCGGTCAACCGTTTTGCCCGAAACTCCAGCAAACCTGTCCCCACCGTACTAATACGTATTACTCCATTGACCCGGCCGTCGGGCGCGTGTCACCGTCGCCGGACACGAGACCTCGAAGGAGCGGTCATGACCCTCACCCGACGCGGCCTGCTGGCCGGCGCGGCCGCGCTCGGCGCGAGCGCGCTGATCCCGGCGCCCGCCATCGCCGCACCGGCCGGCTTCCCCGACTACCGGTACCAGCGGCTCGCGCTCGTCAAGAGCAAGCTGCGCTACAACCCGACCGGCGAGCTGATCTTCCCGTGCATCCGCGGCACCCAGGGCCGCATCCCGGACGCGCTCGGCGCGTACTACCTCTACTACGCGCCCCACGACGCGCCGGGCGGGGTCTGCCTGGCCTACGCGAACTCCCTCGACGAGGAGTTCACCGAATACGCGGGCAACCCGATCATCAAGAACTCCTGGCCCGGCGAGTACTCCGTCAGCCACGTCTCCTCGCCGCACGCCCTGTGGAACGACGACGTCGACCGGATCTACCTGTACTTCCACGGCGAGAACACCGTCACGCGCCTGGCCAGCTCCGCCGACGGCATCCACTTCACCTACGAGAAGGAAGTGCTGTCGACCCGGCTGCAGCCCGCCGGCACCACCGAGACGTCCTACGCGCGGGTGTTCCGCCAAGACCTGCCGGCGAAGAACGCCCGCTACGTCATGGTCTTCATGCTCAACAACACCACGAACCACCGTGACATCGGCTGGGGCTGGTCGCCGGACGCGCTGAACTGGACGTTCTCCCAGACGCCGCTGGTGCGCCACACCGACGTCGGGGCGAACGACATCGGCGGCCCGCACCTGCTGTACCGCAACAACAGCACGTACGTCGTCTACAACACCGACATCGCGCACGGCGGGAAGCTGATGATCACCGAGGTCGGCAACGACTTCGCGAAGCGGAACCACCTCGGGACGTTCCACACCCCGCTCGCCGGCGCCCCGGACAACGGCCGGTCCGCGGCGCCGAGCTTCGGCACCTACCAGGGCCGCGAGTACATGATCTACGAAGCCGGCGAGCGGCTCGCTGGGAACATCGCCATCGCCCGCGCGGTCTGACCCGGGTGGCAGGATGCGGCCATGCGCTCTCTGCCCCTCGACGGCGTCACGGTCGTGTCCTGCGAACAGGCGGTCGCCGCGCCGCTGGCCACCCGGCACCTGGCCGACCTCGGGGCCCGGGTGCTCAAGATCGAGCGGCCGGGCAGCGGCGATTTCGCCCGCGCCTACGACGAAACCGTGCACGGCCAGTCCAGCCACTTCGTGTGGCTGAACCGCTCCAAGGAGAGCGTCACGCTCGACCTGAAGAGCGACGCGGCGGCGCCGGTCATGGCGGCCTTGCTCGACCGGGCCGACGTGTTCGTGCAGAACTTCGCCCCCGGCGTCGCGGAGCGGCTCGGCCTCGGGGCGGCTTCGCTGCGCGCCACCCGGCCCCGGCTGATCACGTGCTCGGTGTCGGGCTACGGCTCGAGCGGCCCGTACCGCGACGCGAAGGCGTACGACTTGCTCATCCAGTCGGAAGCCGGCCTGGTCTCGGTGACGGGGTCCGAGACCGAGCCGGCGAAGAGCGGCATCCCGGCGGCGGACATCGGCGCCGGGATGTACGCGTTCTCCGGCATCCTTTCGGCGCTCTACGACCGCGAGCGCACCGGGCACGGCACCGAGCTGGAGATCAGCCTGTTCGACTCGCTGGTCGAGTGGATGGGGTTCCCGCTCACCTACGCGGGCTACGGCGGCACGCCCCCGCCGCGGACCGGCACGAGCCACCCGGCGATCGCGCCCTACGGCACCTTCGCCGCGGGCGACGGGACCGAGCTGGTGCTGGCGGTGCAGAACGAGCGCGAGTGGGCGGCGTTCTGCGAGCACGCCGTCGAACGGCCGGAGTGGGTGACCGACGAGCGGTTCGCGACGGGCAGTGCGCGCGTGGCCCACCGCGCGGCGCTGGAGCAGGAGATCGACGCCATCTTCGCGCGGCTGACCGGCACCGAGCTGGAAGCGCGGCTGAGCGCGGGCCGGATCGCGCACGCACGCCGCCGCGAGCTGCCCGACGTCTTGACGCACCCCCAGCTCACGGCGCGCGACCGCTTCGCGGACGTCTCGACACCGGGTGGCCCGATCCGGGCGACGCTGCCACCGATCACGGTGCCCGGCCGTGCGCCGCGGATGGATCCGGTACCGGCGCTGGGCGAGCACACGGACGCGGTGCTGACGGAGTTCGGCTTCGACGCAGAAGCGCTGCGGCGAGGTCAGGGCGGCGGGTAGCGCAGGGCGATCTTGTGTTCCCGCGGACGGCCGGTCTCGACGAAACCGATCCGTTCGTAGAAGATCTTCGCACGCTTGTTGACGTCGAGGATTTCGAGCACGACGGCTTGGCCGCGCGACGCCGCTTCGGTGACCAGGCTCAGGACGACGTGCCCGCCGAAGCCGCGGCCCTGGTACACCGGATCCAGCTCGATCCGGCCGAGGACGACGTCGGTCCCGGTGTCTTCGACCGTCAGCGCGCCGGCGTCGTGGCCGTCGACGGTGATGATCTGCGTGTGCTCCGCGTCGAAGTACTTCTCGTGGTGCTCGCGTTGCGCCGGCTCGTCCCATCCCCAGATCGCCTCGACGTACTCGCCGAGCGCGCTGCGGTGCAGCTGGAAGCAGAACTCGTCGTCGCCGGACCTGAGCCGGCGCAGCGCGACCTTGTGCGTCTTGCGGACCATGCCGTCATTCTCCCAGGATGCGCCGGGCCCGGGCGAGCACCGGCTTGTCCACCATCCTACCGTCCACAGTGGACGTCGACTCGCCCGCCGCGAGGACGCTGCGGGCCCACTCCCGCTCGGCGTCCGTCGGCTCGAAGCCGGCGCGGACCGGTGCGATCTGCCTCGGGTGGATGCACAGCTTGCCGCCGAAGCCCAGCCGGCGCGCGTAGCGGACGTCGGTCTCGAGCCGTTCGTCGTCGCGCAGGTCCGTGGTGACGCCGTCCACCGGCGGCGCCAGCCCCGCGGCCGCCGACGCGATCACCAGCCGCGAGCGCGCGTAGGCGAACGGCTCCGGGTCTTCGGGCGCGACCCCGAGTTCCGCGGCCAGGTCGACGCTGCCGAACGCCAGGCGCGTCACCGACGGGACGGCGGCCAGCTCACCGGCGCGTTCGACGCCTCGCGCCGTTTCGACGAGGGCCATGACGTCGCGAAACCCGGCGAGCGCCCCGGGCGTCTCGGCCTTCGGGACGACCACCGGGATGCCGCGGGCGGTGACGAGGGCCGCGTCGGCGGCGAACCACGGCGTGCCCGGCGCGTTGATCCGGACCATGGCTTCGTGGTCCTCGAGCCAGGTCTCGACGTGGGCGCGCGCGGCGTCCTTGTCCGCCGCGGCGACGGCGTCTTCGAGGTCCAGGAGCACGACGTCGGCACTGCTCGCCGCGGCCTTGCCGAAGCGGTCGGGGCGGTCGCCGGGCACGAACAGGAACGTCGTCGCGGGCACGGCGCCAGCGTAATGCTCTGCGGGTATCACAGCGACCGGAAAGGGCCTTGGACGCGGCGTCCCACACCGCCGAGAGTCGGAAGGGAACCACCACGACCACGAAAGGTCCCACGATGAAGGTCTTCCTGACGGGCGGCTCCGGGTACGTCGGCCGTCCGACGGTCCGGGCGCTCAGGCGGCACGGTCACGAGGTCGGCGCCCTGGCGCGCAGCGACGCTTCGGCGCGGGTGCTCACCTCGTTGGGTGCGTCTCCGGTCCGCGGCGACCTGACCGCCACCGACGTCCTGCGCGAGGCCGCCGCGGCCGCCGACGGCGTGATCCACCTCGGCCAGCACTACGGCGACGACACGGCGGAGGTCGACCTCGCGGCGGCGGAGGCGCTGCAGTCGGGCCTCGGCGGCGGGCTCATCGAGGCGTTCTTCGGCGCCCCGGTGCCCCTGATCGGCAACGGTGCCAACCGTTGGGCGCTGGTGCACGCCGCCGACCTCGCCGAGCTGTACGTGCTGGCGTTGCACGCGCCGCCGAAGTCGGTGTACGCGGGGGTGAGCGGGCAGAACGTGCGGCTCGCGGACATCGTCTCGGCGCTCGCTGCCGGAGGCCCGATCGCGCACCTCACGCTCGCCGAGGCGGTGGCGCGGATGGGTCCGATCGCGGAGGCGTTCGCGCTGGACCAGCGGCTGACCCCGGCCCGGGCGCGGCGCGAGCTGGGCTGGGAGCCCCGCCACCTGGACGCCTTGGCGGAGCTGCGCGGGTAAGGGATCGGGGTGGACGAAGTGCGTGATCGCCCGATGCGGCGGCGGTTCCCTCAGGACGAACGTGGGGTTCCTCGGACGACTTAGGTGAGGAAAACCATGCGAGGCGACTGGATCTACGACTGGGTGAAGGTGGAGATGGAGTACCGCGCGGGGCCGCCGCCGGTCCACCGGCGGCGCGAACTTCACCGGGCACCGCGGCAGTGGGCGGTGTTGTGGGCGGGGCTGTTCACGAGCCACCGAGCCGAGGTACGGCACGGCAGCTCCGCGGCCGGCTGCTGAACCAAGGGGTGAGGCGGGCGGATCGCGGGAACGGATCGCCGGGATCCGCCCGGCCGGCCACACCCCGTTTCGGGGTCAAAGGCCGAGCAACCCACTCCGCGCGCGCTCCAGGTGATCGCGCATCTCCGCCTCCGCGCTCGCCGGATTGCCCGAAGCGATCGCCGCCAGCAGCCGCCGGTGCTCCACCGCCAGCTCGGCCGGATCCGGGTACGACCCCCGCAACCGCGCCAGGCACAGCTGCATCTCCTCCTGCAGCGGCGGATAGATCCGGCGCAACCGCACGCTCCCCGCCGCGGCGACCAGCGCCAGGTGGAACGCCGTGTGCGCCTCCACCCGCTCGCTCCAGCCCGCCCCCGGCGGCAACGCCTCCAGCACCGACAGCGCTGCCCACACCCCATCCAGAGAACGCCCGGCGAGCAGCCGCACCGCCGTCAGCTCCAGGGGCAGGCGGACCGTGAACAGGTCACGCACGTCGTCGTCCGTCAGCATCGGGACCCGCAGCGGGCGACCGTCGGCTCGCTCCACCAGGTGCCGGGCGACCAGCTCCTGCAACGCCGATCGCACCGTCGGACGCGCCACCCCGAACGTCGTCGCCAGGCCCTGCTCGGTCAAGGGCGTCCCTGGGGCAAGCCCGCCGCTGAGGATCTGGCGGCGCACCTCCGCCACCAGCGCGTCGCGGGTATTCGTCGTCTGCAGCACCATCAGGACGCGTGCACCCGCTCCACCGTCGCCACCAGGTCGTCCAGGCCGGGCAGCACCGCGTCGGCGATCGACGGGTCGTGCGGCTCGGCGTGCCGGTTGATCCAGACGCGCCGGATGTCCAGTGCCCGCGCCGGCACCATGTCGTGGAAGTGGCTCTGCGCGATGTGCACCCAGTTCTCCCGGGTCGCCTCGAAGGAAGAAGCGAAACGCGTGAAGTGCGCGTGGCCCGGCTTGTACGAACCGACGTCCTCGGCCGTCACGATCGCGTCGATCGGCACGACGAGCCGCCGCTGGGTCTCGCCGATGAGGTCGCGGTCGCAGTTCGTCAGCAGTGCGAGCCGCCAGCCCGCTTCGCGCAACGCCGTCAGCGCCGGCCGGACGTCCGGGAACACCGGCCAGTACGGCAGCCCGGTGCCGAGCACGGACGCGTCGTCGGGCACCAGCTCGACGCCCGCTTCCGCCGCGGTCCGCCGCAGCGACTCCGCGAGCACCTCCCGGTACCGCCGCACTGGTTGGCCGGTCTGCACCTGCGGTTCGATCCGGTTGTAGACCTCCAGCAGCTCCGCGCCCCGCCCGGGGAACAGCAGCTCGATCCCGGTGGCGATGCCGTGGCGCCAGTCCACCAGCGTGCCGAAACAGTCGAACGTAGCCCAGCGAGTCATACCGTCAGACTGCTATACGGTTATACCGAACGCAAGAGCTCGGCGAACGCGAAGATGAGGGGTGACCTCCGCGCCGCGACCCACGCCAGGCACACGTCGTTCGGCGGCAGATCCTCGACCAGCAAGTGCGCGACGTCGGAACGCGAGTAGTACTCGGACGTCGACCGCGGGATCACCGCGATCCCGCGCCCGGCGGCCACGTGCTCCAGCTTCTCCTCGACGCTCCGGAACTCCCGCCACCGCGAAGCCGTCCCGTCCCGCACCTCCACCGCGATGTCGCGCCACTCCGGCACCGCGTCCGGATCGTTGAGCAGGTGCTCGTCGGCCAGATCCCCGACGCGCACCGACTCCTTGCCGGCCAGCCGGTGGTCCGCCCGCAGGACCACCATCCGCGGCTCGGAGAACAGCGGCCGCAGGCTCAGCCCGCGCCGATCCACCGGCAGGCGGACCACGCTGACGTCCGCGCGGCCGTCGTGGAGCACTTCGACCTGGTCGTCCCACGTCGTGCGGAGCAGCTCCACCGACACGTCCGGATACCGCGACGAAAGCGAGCGGACCGCGTCGGTGACCGTGATTCCCGGCATGAACGCCACGGTGAACGTCCCGCGCGCCGCCGTGGCGACCCGCCGCCGCAGGGCCGACGCCGAGGCGAGCAGCGGACGCGCGTCTTCCAGCAGCTGACGGCCCGCCTCGGTCAGCGACGTGGATCGGTTGTCCCGCACGAACAACTGCGCGCGCAGCTCGCCTTCGAGGGCCCGGATCTGGCGCGAGAGCACCGGCTGCGCGATGTGCAGCCGCGCGGCGGCCCGCCCGAAGTGCAGTTCTTCGGCGACCGCGACGAAGTACCGCAGCTTGCGCAGATCGACGTCCACTCCGGCCTCCCTGAGACCTCCAGGGTATTACGCGTGCGCGCCGAGGAACTTCGTCAGCGCCGGGTTCACCTCGTCACGACGACCGGGCCGTCGCCACCGTGGTCCGTATACCCGGGGAGCGTTCCTCCGAACGAGCTTTCAGCCGGCGAACCGGCCCACCGCGACGAACACCGCCAGCACCAGCAGCACGACGTTCATCGGCAGCGCCTTGGTCTCCTTGCGCCGCCCGTGCACGATGATCGCTCCGATCTGGATCACCGCCAGCCCGGTCGCGGCCAGCGGGGTCAGCACTGGCGCGATGTCGAGCGCCCACGGCAGGATCAGGCCGATCGCCGCGAGGATCTCGATCCCGCCGATCGCCTTCACCGCCGCCCCGGAGAAGTCCGCCGTCCACCCCATGTTGGGGTTCTCCAGCAGCTTCTCGCGCGGGGTGGCGAGCTTCATGCCGCCGGCGAAGACGTACAGCACGGCTTGGAAACCCGCGGCGATCCACAGGGCGATGTTCACGGTTACTCCTGGGGTCCGGAAAGATGATTGAACACTACATCAGTTTCCGGAGACTACTCCTCAACTTGGCTGGACCGTGACCGATTGGCCGGGCCGCAACGAGAGCGTGCGACGCCAGCCGCCGGCGCGCACCTCGGTCCGGGTCCCGCCGACGCTCCGGATCACCGCCCGCGTCACCTTCCCGGCGCGCCACGACAGGTCGACCTCGAAGCCGCCGCGCGCGCCGATGCCCGTCACCCGGCCCGACCGGGCCCACGCCGCGGGCAGTGCCGGGAGCAGTTCGAGGACCCCTGGCCGCGAGTAGACGAGCATCTCCGCCATCGCCGCCGGGGCGCCGAGGTTCGCGTCGATCTGGAAGATCGTGTAGCTGCCCTGGCTGTACATGTCGAAGAAGTTCGGCGCGGTGCCGTTGCCGTTGGCGACCGACGGCCGCAGCACCGTGAGCAGCAGCTGGTACGCCTTCTCGGCGTCCTTGAGCCGCGCCCAGCACGCCGACCGCCACGCGCACGCCCAGCCGTAGCTGTCCATCCCGCGCGCGACCAGCAGCGCCCGCACGCCCTCGAGCAGCTCCGGAGGCGAAGTGTCGGCCGTGATCCGGTCGCCCGGGAAGAAGCCGATCAGCGGGGACAGGTGCCGGTGGGTCGTCTCGCCGAGGTTGTCCGGCGACATCCACTCCTCGAGCCAGCCGGTCGTGGGGCTCACCTTCGGCAGGTAGAGCTTCTTCTGCAGCCCGGCGATCCGGTCGCCGTACGCGCGATCGCGGCCCAGGATCGTGACGGCTTCGCGGTAGTGGGCGAACAGGTCCCAGACGATCTCCTGCGAGTAGGTGTTGCCCAGGGTGTCCTGCGGCCCGTGCTCGGGCGACCAGTCGTGGTCGTCGACGAGCACTTCGCGGCCGTCGACGGTCATCGGGACCAGCCGCGCCTCCCAGAACTCAGCCGCGCCCTCGAGCAGCGGGTAGATCCGCGCGAGGTAGGCCTTGTCCTGGGTGAACGCGTAGTGGTCCCACAGCGAGTTGCACAGCCACGCGTTGCCGGCGGGGTGCCACCACCAGCCGGAGCCGCCGTAGATGTTGGTCGAGAACGCGATCGCCCAACCGGCGATCTTGCCGCTGGTGTTCCGGAACCGGTTGCGCGGGTCGTTGAACAGGCGTTTCGTGCTGTCCGTCCACACGGGAAGCTGCGCGAGGCAGTAGTCGGCCAGGGCAGTGAAGCTCCCGGGCAGCGCCGCGCGGTCGGCCAGCCAGTAGTTCATCTGGAGGTTGATGTCGGTGTGGTAGTCGCTCATCCAGTCGGGCGTGTTGTTGTTCTGCCACAGCCCTTGCAGACCCATCGGCAGCCCGCCGCGCGAGCCGGTGATCGTGAGGTACCGCCCGAACTGCAGGTAGCTCGCCTCCAGCTCGGGGTCCGGCGTGGCGGGATCGTCGTGGCGGGCCAGCAGCCGCGACCACGTGTCCAGCGCCCGCTTGGCCGGCGGCGACTGGCCCAGGTCGACGGCCATCCGGTCGTAGAGCCGCCGGTAGTCGGTGACGTGCGTGCCCAGCAGCGCCCCTCCCCCGGCGCGCCGGGCCTTCGACGCCTTCTGCTTCGCCAGCGCCAGGGGGTCGAGCGAGGCGTCGAGGAACTTCCGGGCCGCGTCGGGCACGTAGTTGGTGCCACCGCTGAGCACGATGACGACTTCGCGGCTCCCGCTGAACGTCACGTCACCGACCGCGGCGCACGCGTACCTCAGGCCGTTGTCGAAGGTGCCGGTGAACGCCGACGCGCCGGACATGGTCTCGCCGCGGGTGGGCTCCAGCGAGACCGAGCCGGTGACAGTCCCGCCGCTCAGCCGGATCACCACGACGTCGTCGGGGTGACTCGCGAAGTACTCGCGGCGGTACCGCACACCCTGGTGCCGGTAGGTGATCACGACCAGGCCGTTGCTGAGGTCGAGCGTACGGCGGTAGTCCGTCACGCCGGTGTGCGCGGGCACGGAGATCCGCACCTTCGCCAGCAGGCCGAGGGTGCCGAACTTCTCGCGCTCGTACGGGAACTGGCCGTCGTCCTCGAGGACTTGGTTGGCGCCGCCGGTCCACAGTGACGCGTCGGCCAGGTACAGGAAGTCGGCGGCCGGGTCACCGCCGACGAGGGCACCGATCCGACCATTGCCGATCGGCAGGCCTTGCTCGATGATCTTGTCCTCGGCGGCGGGCGCCGGGTACCACAGCGTCGTCGCCCGGCCGTCGGGGACGGGCTCCGCGTCAGCCGGTCGGAGGACATCCGCGTTTGCGGTGAAAGGAGGAACGCCACTGAAGGCGACTCCGGCGCCGACCGCGCCACCGAGCTTGAGGAAGGTACGACGAGAAGGAGGGTTCGACATGTCGGATCCGTTCGGCGTTGACGGCGGGGACCGGCGCGTAGCTCACCAAACATATGACCTATCCGGATCCAAGGTCAAGATTCTTCGTAATTAATCCGAATACATCCGAGCGGTCAGCGCTTCCGGTAGCGCAGGACGCCCGCGTCGGCCTGCTCGGCCAGGTACTGCCGGAAGGTGATCTCGCCGTCGAGGTGCTCCGGCGCCAGGTGACCGCCGCCGGCGTAGGCCCGGAACGTCTCCCCCGGCACCCTCACGGACACGATCTTCCGGCGCCGGCCGCTCGCTTCCGCGACCGCCTGCGCCAGCTCGGCCGCCGCGAGGATCTCCGGACCGCCGAAGTCGGCCACGCGGCCGGCCGGGTCGCCCAGCGCGAGGTCCGCCAGCCGCCCGGCGACGTCCCGGACGTCGACCGGCTGGAACGACAGCCGTGGGACGGGCAGCACCGGCAGCCGGGACGCGCCGGCGAAGAGCGTCCGGACGAGCGCGTGGAACTGCGTGGCTCGCTGGATCGTGTACGGCAACCCTGAAGCCGCGAGGAACTCCTCGGTTTCGAGCTTGCTGCGGTAGTAGCCGAGCGGGACGCGGTCGACGCCGACGATCGAGACGTAGACCAGGTGCGGGCCGCCCGCCCAGCGCGCCGCCTCGACCAGCGTCCGCGCGAAGTCCGTTTCGCGGCCGAAGAAGTCGGTGGCGCAGTGCACGACGACGTCCACCCCGGCCACCGCGCTGTCGATGCCGCGCCCGGTCCGCAGGTCGCCGGGCACGACGTCCGGGCCGGCCTTGCGGCTGAGCACGCGGACGTCCTCCCCCGCCGCGCGCAGGCGTTCCACGACCGGCCTGCCGAGTTGTCCGGTGCCACCGGTGACCAGGATCCGCACGAGCCGCCTCCCGCCGTGAAGCCGTCAAGGCCACCTTACGGGCGACAGACACCCGTGAGGTGGCCTTGACGGCACTCTTTGATCAGATGCGTCGGTCAGTTGCGGTTGATGGTGAACGTGGACGTCGTGTTGCGGATGTCCTGGTCGTTGTCGCTCAGCGTCAACCCGGTGAACGTCGCCGAGCCGACGGCCGGGCCCTGGCCCGGTTCCGGCAGCTCGTTCACCCAGATCCCGATCCCGGACTTCGCGTCGAACTGGTCACCGCTGCGGTGCGCGCCGGTGATCGACACGTTCGTCAGCACCGTGTCCTCGACCGGGTGCTCTGGCGTGGTGCCGTCGTACTTGGTCTGGAACATGATGCCGCTGTAGGTCGGGCTCTGGATGTCCACGTCGGACACCCGGATGCCGCGGAACTCCTTGGACGCGGAGAACAGCCAGATCGCCGGGAAGGTCTGCTGGCCCCAGAAGTGGCCGCCGTCCCGGACGAGCGAGGCGTTCTGGACCGTCGTCGGCTGCAGACCGAACCCGAGGAACGGGTAGCCGAAGTCGAGCGAGCTGATCGTGATCGCCGAGTACGTCAGCGTGTCCGCGATGTAGAGGTTCCGGAAGGTGTTGTTGTACCCGCCGTACACCGCCAGCCCGGCCGCGCGCCACGGGGTGAGCGAGGTCAGGTTCTCGAACACGTTGTCGTACTGGTTGCCCTGGTTGATGTCCGTGGCGGCGAACAGCGCGAAGCTGTCGTCGCCGGTGGACCGGGCCTCGATGTTGGCGACGTGGTTGCCGGTGCTCCCGTTCGTGAGGTTGACGCCGTCGGCGAAGGTGTCGCGGATCCGGGAGTTCTTGATCGTGGTGTTGTCCACGTTGGTGCCCCAGACCATGACCACCTGGTGCTCCACCCAGATGTTGTCGATCGTCAGGTTCGCGACACCTGCCAGGTTGAACACCTTGCCGGGGCCGTCGATGCGGGACGTGTAGTTCCCGAACACCGCGAACCCGCTGATCGTCGACCCGTTCGCGCTCGCCTGCACGTCGATGCCGATGTCGGTGTTCTCCTGACCCGAAGGCGCGGAGAACTTCGTGAACCACGGCCCGGCGCCGGTGACCGTGACAGCCTTGCCGTAGACGTTCAGCTTGCTCGACAGCGAGTAGTTCCCGGCCGGCAGGTAGACGCCGGTCAGCGTCGTGTCCTGCCGAACCTTGTCGAGGGCGCTCTGCACGTCCTGCTGCGTGAAGCCGGTGGGCACGGCGAAGTGCGCCGGGTCCGGGTTGGCGGTCGCGGTCGCCTGCTCGAAGTTCACGAAGTCGATCGCGTAGTTCGTGCTGTTGGCCGCGTCCTTCTGCAGCTTGATCTTGTGCCCGGCGGGCACGGTCGTGCCGAGCATCGCGCTCGCCTCGTCGTAGATGTGGCGAGGTCCGGCGCCCGGCGAGTTGCCCGGACCGGTTTCGGCGCCGTAGAGCCACGCGTAGTGCGAGGTCAGGTCGATGGCCTTGAGGAACGTGCCGTCGACGTAGACGTTCAGCGTCGAGTTCTGCCCGCCGCCGCCCGCGGAGTCCGGGATGGAGAACCGCGTGACCAGGGTGTTGGTCGACGCGCGGGTGGTGAACTCGACCGACGAGCCGGTCGAGTTCAGCGTCACGGCCTTGCGGCCCGACGCCTCGCCCGCGAGGTCGCCGATCGTGCGGTTCGGCCCGACGACGGAGGCACCGCCGGCGACGACGCCGTCCTCGGCCTCGTACATGTCGTAGGGCATGTTCGCGCCCCGGCCGACGAACAGCGCCTGCGTGCTGGTGTTGTTGGCCTGCTTGACCGGCAGCTCGTTGGCGTCGTTCGCGACGACCGTCTTCACGCTGTACCGGCCGTTGGCCGCGGTCCAGGTGCCGACGGTCACCGGCGCCGCGGTGGCTCCGGCGGCGATGGCGCCCGTGTACGTCCCGCTGAGCGTCTTGACGACGGTGCCGTTCTGGTCGGCGATCGTCACCGTGACGCCGTGGGCGCCGCCCGCACTCGCCACGGTGCCCTGGTTGCGCAGGGTCGTGGTGAACGTGACCGTGTTGCCCGCCGACGGGTTGGTCGGCGACCACGCCGTCGCCGCGACGAGGTCGGAGCTCTGCACCGGGCTGACGACCAGCGCCGTCGAGCCGGTGTAGGAGTTGTTGGCCTCGTTCTGTTCGATGACGGCGTTCGCCTCGTCGACCTTGGCCGTCAGCTGGTAGCTGCCCGCGTCCCGGGTGCCGATGTTCGCCGACACCGTCGTCGACGCACCGGCGGCGAGTGCGCCGACGTTCGCCGTGCCGACCTTCGTCGTGCCCAGGTAGAGGTTCACGTTCGTCGCGCCCGAGGCCGCCGTCCCGGCGTTGCGGACGGTCGCCGACGCGGTGATCGCGTCGGTTTCGACGGGGTTCTGCGGCGACCAGGACACACCCGAGATCGTCAGGTCGGGGTTCGGCGCGGGGACGCCGAAGACCTGGAACTCCGCGACTTGCCCGCCGCCGGCGCCGGAGTTGGCGGTGACGCGCAGGCGGACGTCGGCGGCGCGGCCGCTCAGCGGGATCGTCACGGTGTTGCCGGTGGACGGGGTGAAGCTGTAGGTCTGCGCGGCCGACAGCGTGGTGAACGCGGTTCCGCTCTGCTCACGGCCTTCGACGGCGATCGTCTGCGTCCGCGGGCCCCAGGAAGCGTCGGGGTTGAGCTTCACGACGACCTGGTTCAGGTCGGCGTTCGACCCGAGCGCGACGGTCAGCAGGTTCGGGTAGGTCCCGCCGCCGCCCTCCCAGTAGGTGGAAAGCGAATTGTCGTTGGCGTTGGCCGCGACGAACGTGAACTCGGTCGAGGACGCCGTGATCGGCTTGCCCACCGCGAGGTTCGTGCCGGCCTGGGTGCCGGTGCGCGTCACGGCGACGCTGTTCGCCGACTGGTTGCCGGCCGCATCGCGAGCGCGGACGTAGTAGGACACGGTCGTGCCGTCCGGCTGGTTGTCGGTGTAGGTCAGCACGGTGCCCGCGACACTGCCGCGCAGCTGGCCGTTGGCGTAGACGTCGTAGCCGGCGACACCGGTGTTGTCGGTCGAGGCCGACCAGGTGAGCCGGATCTGGCCGCTCACCGGCTGCGTGTAGGCGAGGTTGCCGGGTGCCGACGGCGGCTGCGTGTCGCCGCCGGCCGGGCCGTGCACCTCGAACTCGGACAGCTGCGCGGCGGGCCAGCCGGCGTTGGCCGTGACGTTCAGCCGCACGTAACGGGTGCTGCCGGTGACGTCCACGGTGACCGTGTTGCCGGTGGCGGGGTCGAAGCGGTAGCCCGCCGAGGGCTTGAGGTCGCTGAAGCCGGTCCCGTTGGTGCTGCCCTGGACGCCGAAGGTCTCGGTGCGGGCCTCCCAGTTCGACGGCAGCTTCAGCACCAGCTGGGCGACGTTGGTGGCCGCGCCGAGGTCGGCCTGGATCCACTGCGGGAACTGGTTGTTCGCGCTCTCCCAGTAGGTGGCCTGGTTGCCGTCGCCGACGTTCGACGCGGGGTACTCGCCGAGCTGGCTGCTGGCGGTGTAGGTGGCGGAGGCGGCTTGGGCGGCGGGCTGGACGGCGGCTTGCGCGGCCGAAGGGGCCGGGGCGCCGCTCGCGGCCACAGCGGGAGTGGCCAGCAGGAGGGACAGGGCGGCATAGGTCGCCGCGCGCGACAGAAGTCGCTTCGTTCTCATGGGTTTCCTCTGATCCGGGGAGGAGGGAGACGCGTCGGGACGGCACAACCGGTGAACGGGACGGGCGCGGACGCGGCCCGGGGGCGCACGTGGGCAGCACGGAACAGCCGTCATGGGCACCTCTTCGTCGAGGAGCTGGGCGGGATCTTCCTGACGTCTGCCGCAATTTCTCGCGCTGCTGTCAGGTTCTTGCACTGATTCGTTCAAGACTTACAGTGACGGCGGTCTCAAGTCAACGGCCAAAAGCCGTGAAGGCCTCCTTCACGGCTGTTAGAGCCGGTAAGGAGGCCTTCACGGCCTTGGAGTCAGGAAAGCGTCAGCGGACGGCGCCGAGGCGGATCGCGTGGGTGCCCGGGGCGTTGACCGGGTCGCCGCAGTGCGCGCAGACGGTGGCGGGCTCGAGGACCTCGCCGCAGGCGTGCCGCCACAAAGTGGGGGCTTCGCCCTGGTGGACGTACTTGTCACCCCAGGCCATCAGGCCGAGCAGGATCGGCTGCAGCGCACGGCCGGCTTCGGTCGGGTAGTACTCGTGGCGGGGCGGGTGGGCCTCGTACTGGACCTTTTCGAGCACGCCCGCGTCGACGAGCTTGCGCAGCCGCGCGGCCAGGATGTCGCGGCTGGCGCCGGTGTTCTCGGCGATCCGGTTGAACCGCCGCTCCCCCAGCATGACCTCGCGCAGCGCGAGCAGGCTCCACCGCTCGCCGACGACCTCGAGGGCCTCGGCGACCGAACACTCCCGACCACGCCGGACCATGCCACCTCCCGTGGGGTTGAAAATCCAACCTAGCACGTCGGTCGCGTGTGACCTGCCGACTGTGACCTGCAAAACGTGCGAGTTGTGGAATCCAACTCACACGGCGTATACCGAAGGCATCCCCGATCTGCGAGGAGGCAGACGCCATGACGGACGCGGTGATCGTCGACGCGGTACGAACCCCGATCGGCAAGGGCAAGCCGAACGGAACACTGGCCGGGGTGCACCCGGTCGACCTGCACGCCCACGCGCTCCGCTCGCTCGTCGAGCGCACCGGCGTCGACCCGGCCCGGATCGACGACGTGATCAGCGGCGCGGTCGGCCAGATCGGCGAGCAGAGCATGAACACCGCCCGCTGGGCCGCGCTGGCCGCGGGCCTCCCGGAGTCGGTGCCGGCGGTGACCGTCGACCGGCAGTGCGGCAGCAGCCAACAAGCCGTCCACTTCGCCGCGCAGGGCGTCATCGCCGGCGCGTACGACGTCGTGATCGCCTCCGGCGTCGAGTCGATGAGCCGGGTGCCGATGGGCAGCCAGGTGGCCGGGCGCGACCCGTTCGGCCCGCAGGTCGCCGCCCGCTACCCGGACGGCCTGGTGCCGCAGGGCATCAGCGCGGAGCTGATCGCCGCGAAGTGGGGCTTCGGCCGCGCGCAGCTCGACGAGTTCTCCGCCGAAAGCCACCAGCGGGCCGCGAAGGCGTGGGCCGACGGGAAGTTCGCCGGCGAGGTCGCGCCGCTCAAGGCACCCGGCCCCGACGGCGTCCTCGTCGACGTCACGACCGACGAGACCGTCCGGCCCGGGACGACGCCGGAGATCCTCGCCGGGCTAGAGCCGGCCTTCCGCGCCGAGGGCTGGGAGCAGCGGTTCCCCGGCCTCGGCTGGCACGTCACCGCGGGAAACTCGTCGCCGATCAACGACGGCGCCGCCGCGCTGATGATCACCAGCTCCGAGACGGCGAAAGCGCTCGGATTGCGGCCGCGGGCCCGGATCCACAGCTTCGCCGTCGTGGGCGACGACCCGCTGTACATGCTGACCGGCGTCATCCCGGCCACCCGCAAGGTCCTCGACCGGGCGGGGCTTTCGGTGGGCGACATCGACGCCTTCGAGGTCAACGAGGCGTTCGCGAGCGTCGTGCTCGCCTGGCAGGCCGAGATCGGCGCCGACCTGGCGAAGGTCAACGTCAACGGCGGCGCGATCGCGCTCGGCCACCCGCTCGGCGGCAGCGGCGCGCGCCTGGCGACGACGCTGCTGTCGGTGCTGGAGCAGACCGGCGGCCGCTACGGCCTGCAGACGATGTGCGAGGCGGGCGGCCTCGCCAACGCGACGATCGTCGAGCGTCTGGACTACTGAGCCGATCGTTACCGACCCGACCACAGTCACGGCCGAACGGCTTCGTGGCAACGGTTACGTGCCGTGTGAGGGTCGGCCTGCTTTTGGCCGGATCGGTAACCCGCGAGGTAGGCCCGCAACGCCGCCACGGCTCCCCCGGGATCCGTGGCGGCGGCCGGGAAGACCTCGTCGAAGCCCAGCGCCAGGAGTTCCTCGCGAGTGCGGCCCAGCCGGCCGCCGAGCACCACCGGCAGCCCGGCCAGGTCGAGGTCGGCGCGCACGCGGCGGACCACGTCGACGCCCGAAGCGCCGAGCGCGGTGGACAGCACCAGGCAGCCCGGACGCTCGCGGCGGCACGCTCCCAGCACCACCTCGACCGGAGTCCGCGCGCCCAGCGCGCGGACGTCGTGGCCCGCGCGTTCGAGGACCACCTGCAGAGCGACCAGGCTCCACGCGGCCGCATCCAAACCGGACAGCACGATCTTCACCTACGACAGAGTCGCGAGCCCGCCCGGAAATACGTCAGTCGGGCTCGGGCGGGTCTTCGACGCCGTCGCGGTCGGCCCACTCCAGCAGCGGCTCCAGGGAGAAGACGGCGTCGTCGATGCCCGCGTGGAGGTCGCCCAGCTCGGCGAAGCGGGCCGGCACGGTGGCGATGGTGAAGTCGCCGGGCTCGGCGGCGTCGACCTCGTCCCAGCGGATCGGCGCCGACACCGTGCCTTCCGGGTTGCCGCGGACCGAGTAGGCGCTGGCGATCGTGTGGTCGCGGGCGTTCTGGTTGTAGTCGACGAAGAGGGTGCGCGGGTCGCGGTCCTTGCGCCACCAGGTCGTGGTGACGTCGTCCGGGGCGCGCCGCTCGACTTCGCGGGCGAAGGCCAGCGCGGCCCGCCGGACGTCGGTGAAGCTCCAGCGGGGTTCGATCCGGACGTAGACGTGCAGGCCGCGGCCGCCGGACGTCTTGGGCCAGCCGACCGCGCCGAGCTCGTCGAGGACCTCGTGCGCGACGTGCGCGACCCGGCGGACGCGGTCGAAGCCGCAGTCGGGCATCGGGTCGAGGTCGATGCGCCACTCGTCCGGTTTCTCGGTGTCGGCGCGGCGCGAGTTCCACGGGTGGAACTCCACAGTGGACATCTGCACCGCCCAGGCGACGTGCGCCACGTCGGTCACGCACAGCTCGTCGGCGTGCCGGTTGTAACGCGGGAAGGTCACCCGGACGGTCTCGAGCCACGGCGGCGCGCCGTTCGGGACGCGCTTCTGGTGGACCTTCTCCCCCGCCACCCCGGACGGGAAGCGGTGCAGCATGCACGGCCGCTCGCGCAGCGCGTTGACGATGCCGTCGCCCACCGAAAGGTAGTAGTTGACCAGGTCGAGCTTCGTCTCGCCGCGGGCCGGGAAGTACACCCGGTCCGGGTTCGAGATCCGCACCGTGTGCGGCCCGACCTCCAGCTCCACCGCCGCCGACTTCTGCGCCATGCCCCGACGCTAGCCGAAAAACCGCGTTACGGTGACCCGGTGAGCCTGCCGCCGGACGGTCACGTCCACACCGAGTGGTCCTGGGACACGGTCACCGGGTCGATGATCGGCTCGTGCGAACGGGCGCTGGAGCTGGGGCTGCCGTCGGTGGCCTTCACCGAGCACGCGGACCTCACGCCGTGGCTGATCCCGGAGCCGGTCCGGCCGCTGCTGCCGGACCACTTCCGGGTGCGGCTGCGCCCGGACGGCGTCCTCGAGCCGCCGGACTTCGACGTCGCGGGCTATCTGGCGTGCGTCGAGGAGTGCCGCTCACGGTTTCCGTCGCTGCGGATCCGGTCCGGGGTGGAGCTGAGCGAACCCCATTGGCACCGGCCACGCGCCGACGCGCTGCTCGCGGCCCACGACTTCGACCGGGTGCTCGGCTCGGTGCACTCGCTGCCCGGTGACGGGCACCACCACGAGGTCACGGCGATCGCGGACCGGCCGCCCGGTGACCTGCTGCGGGCGTACCTGACCGAAGTACTTGGGCTGGTGGAGTCGACGGCCGATTTCGCGGTCCTGGCGCACATCGACTACGCGCTGCGCTCCTGGCCGGGCGAGGGGCCGCCGTTCGCCGCGGACGACTTCGAGGAGGAGTTCCGGACGGTGCTGCGCTCGCTGGCGTCGAGCGGCCGTGCACTGGAAGTCAACACGAAGGTGCCGCTGCCGGGCGAGGTCGTGCGCTGGTGGTTCGAGGTGGGTGGCGACGCGGTGACCTTCGGCAGCGACGCCCACGAGCCGGGCCTGGTCGGCCACGGGTTCGCGGAGGCGGCGGCGATGGTGGAGGGCTGCGGTTTCCGTCCGGGCCGAACTGCCCACGACTTCTGGCGCCGCTGACCCCAACGCCGCTTTCACGGGAAAGCTGCGGTCGTCAGGTCAGGGCGTGCCGCCCGTACGTCCGGACCTCCGCGCTCTGGTCCAGCAGGCGAGCCGCCACCCGGCCGATCGCCGCGTCGAGCTCGGCGCGGTTGCCCGTTCCCCAGTCTCCGAGCCGCGAAGCCAGCCAGTCGTGCCACGCGCCGACCACCTTGCCGAACTCTTCGTGGCCCGCGTTGGTCAGCTCCCAGTGGTCGCGGGCGTAGCGCAGGTGCCCGGTCAGCTCCAGCCGGTTGAACGCGGGTTCCAGCACCGACGCCGGCACCCCGAAGTACCCGCCGATCGCCCGCAGCGTCGCCGGCTCGCCCCGGCGCCGCCGCAGGTGGACCTGCAGCAGGCACCAGATCCCGCCCTCGTCGAGGTCCGACCCGGCCCGCTCGACGATCGCCGGGGCCACCTTGCGGCGCTCGCGGAAGAACAACGTCGCCACGGCGCGTTCCAGCTCTCGGTCGTCCGTGCGGGCCTCCGGCATCGCGAAACCGTCGCCGAGGTCCGGGGCCGCAGCCCGCGCCGTGTCGCGCAGCGGGACCTCCTTCAGGAAGAACGCCAGCGCGAACGCCACCAGCCCGACCGGCGCCGCGGCGAGGAACACGACGTGCAAGGAGTCGCTGTAGGCCTGGATCACCGGCGCGGACACCGAGTCCGGCAAGGCGTGCAACGCGGTCGGCACCTGGATGGCCCGCGGATCGACGCCCGGCGGCAGTGGGTGCGCGGCCACCGCCGCCGCGAGGTTCGGCGTCAGCTGGTTGGCGTACACCGTCCCGAAGATCGCCGCGCCGAACGAACTGCCGATCGACCGCAGAAACGTCACCCCCGACGTGGCGACGCCGAGATCGGCGTAGTCGACGGTGTTCTGCACGGCGATGGTCAGCACCTGCATGCCGAGCCCGATCCCGAAACCGAGCACGGCCATGTACGCCGACGCCTCCCAGAACCCCGTGTCGGTGTCGAGCCGTGACAGCAGGTACAGCCCGATCGTCATGCCCGCGGCACCGACCAGCGGGAAGATCTTGTAGCGGCCGGTCTTGCTCACCGCGTTGCCCGCGGTGATCGACGCGACGAGCAGCGCCAGCACCATCGGCAGCAGCCGCACGCCGGACGACGTCGCCGACGTGCCCTGGACGTACTGCATGTACGTCGGCAGGTACGACAGCGCGCCGAGCATCGCGAAGCCGACGACGAAGCTCATGATCCCGCCGACCGTGAACACCGGGTTGCGGAACAGCCGCATCGGCAGCATCGGTTCCTGGGCTCTCAGCTCCACGAAGACGAACGCGGCCAGCAGCACCACCGACCCGATCGCCATCCCGATGATCGTCGGCGAACCCCACGCGTACTGCGTGCCGCCCCAGCTCGTCACGAGCGTCAGGCCCGTCGCGGCCAGGCCGATGAGCAAGATCCCGAGGTAGTCGATCACCGGCTTGACCGCGGCACGCGCGTTCGGCATCGCCGACGACGCCACGATCAGCACCACGATGACCAGCGGGATGTTCACGTAGAACGCCCACCGCCACGACAGGTGATCGACGAAGAAGCCGCCGAGCATCGGGCCGGCCACGGTCACCACGCCGAACACCGAGCCGAGGACGCCCTGGTACTTGCCGCGCTCGCGCAGCGGGACGACGTCGGCGATGAGCGCGGTCGAGGTGACCATCAGCCCACCGCCGCCCAGGCCCTGCACCGCGCGCCACACGATCAGCCAGACCATGCTGTCGGCGAAGCCGGCGCAGAACGAGCCGATCCCGAACACGATCACCGACAGCTGGAACATCAGCTTGCGGCCGAACAGGTCGCCGAGCTTGCCGACGACGACGGTCATGATCGTCTCGGCCAGCAGGTACGACGTCACCACCCAGGACAGGTGCCCGGCGCCACCGAGGTCCCCGACGATGGTGGGCAGCGCGGTGCCGACGATGGTCTGGTCCAGCGCGGCCAGCAGCATCCCGAGCAGCACGGCGCCGAACACGGCGTTGACCCGGCCGCGGCTCAGCGGTGCGGGCCCCGGCTCGTGGGCGACCTCCGCGGTGGCCGTCATCTCCGCACCTCCTCGCTCGGCCTTCGAGGCTAGTGCGCGCCGTCCACTGTGGATAGCCACCCGTTCCGGTGGTCCCGGCCGGTCAGAGGGTCCAGCGGTCCCGCGGCGGCGACTCGAGGACGAGCTCGCCGTCGACCGCCGCGGCGATCTCCTCCGGCGTCCAGACGTCCTGGTGCAGGACCGGCCGGATGATCGCGGGCTGGCGCACGGCGTGCAGGTGCCCGTCCGCCAGCCGCAGCACCTGCCCGGTGATCCCGGCGGAGAGGTCGCTGAGCAGGTACGTCACCAGCGGCGCCACCCGTTCCGGCGGGTGCGCGTCCGGGTTCCCGTTCGGGTCGGCGGCCATCAGCCGGGTCCAGGCGATCGGGCTGACGGCGTTGACGCGGACGCCGTGGGAGGCCAGGTCGGCCGCCCACGAGTACGTCATCGACGCCACCGCGCCCTTCGACGCCGAGTAGGCGGCGGCCCCGCGCTGCCCGATCATGGACCCCGACGTCACGTTGACGATGACACCGTTGCCCTGGGCAACCATCACCTCGGCGGCCGCCGTGCCGCAGTGGAGCGGGCCGAGGACGTTGGTCTCGACCAGCGCCCGGGTGCGCCCGGCGTCGGCGTCCTCCCACGGCCGCGCGTGGTAGCCGATCGCGGCGTTGTTCACCAGTCCGTCGAGCCGGCCGAACCGGTTGCGGCACAACGTGATCAGCTCCCGGGCGTACGCCGGGTCGGCCACCGAGCCGACGCTCACGACGGCCGTGCCACCGTCCGCTTCGATGGCGGCGACGGTCTCGTGCGCCGGTTCCGCGTCGACGTCGTTGACGACGACCACGGCACCGCTGCCGGCCGCGTGCCGCGCGAAGGCCCGCCCCAGTCCGCGGCCGGCTCCGGTGATGACCACGGCCCGGCTGTCCAGGATTCCCATGCTCCCCAGTGTGACCCGCGAAAGGTCCGGACCGCACCACTCAGATCGTCCGGGCCAGCATGACTTCGAACGGCCGGAAGCCCTGCGCGCGGTAGAACGCCAGCGCGCCCTCGTTGTGCGCGTACGCCTGCACGGCCAGTTCGGTCGCCCCGCGTTCTCCGGCCCACGTCACGAACGCGGACACCAGCGCCTCTCCCACGCCTTCACGACGCCGCTCGGCCGCGACCCGCATGCTTTCCAGCACCGCCCGCACCGCGCCGGGGCGCAGGGAACTGACCGGCAGCAGCCGGCCGATCAGGTGGCCCGCCACCGCGCCGTCCGCGCGGGCCAGTAGGCAGAGGGCATCCTCGTTCGCGACGAGGTCCTGGTAGTAGGCCGCGCCCTCGCGGGCCGGCCAGCCGAGGTCCATGTCCGGGTCGTGGGTTCCGGCGTCCTCGGCGAACAGCGCGGCGGCCGACGCGACGAGTTCGGGGACTTCTTCGGTGACATCGACGGAAACAGTCATGTCCAGCACCGTAACGGCGGGTTTTTTCGAAGTAAATGGCGACTTTCAGGACTTCAACGCGCCAGGCTTTCGAGGGCGAGCTGTTCCAAATGGCCTGCGGCCGCCGCACTTCCGCCCGCCGCGTGGAACGACGCCGCCACGGTCGCCGCCGCCCGCCGGTACGACGGCTCGGTCAGCACCTCCTCGACGGCCGCGGCGATGCGGTCCGCTCCGGCGCGGCCGAACCGCAGCCGGATGCCCGCGCCCGCGGCGACCACCTGGGCCGCCACGATCGGCTGGTCGTCACGGATCGGCGCCACCACGAGCGGCAGGCCGTGCCACAGCGCTTCGCACACCGTGTTGTGGCCCGCGTGGCACAGCACCGCGTCCACCCGCGGCAGCAGCGGCAGCTGCGGGACCCGCGGGCGCACCAGGACGTTCGGCGGCACCGTCCCCAGCACCTCGCCGGGGTCGACGACAACGGCCCGCGCGGCCATCCCGGCGAACGCCTCGGCCGCCGTCGCGAGGAAGCTCGCGCCCGCTTCGGTGTTGGCCGTGCCCAGGGAGACCAGCACCGTCGGGTGCAGCGGATCGAGCCACTCCCACGGGAAGTCCGTTGTGGACGGACGCGCAGCGAGCGACGGCCCGACGAGCCGCACCCGCGGCGGGAGGGTGACCGCACCCAGCAGTTCTCGGGTGGTGAACGCCAGGACGCCGTGCGGTGAGAACCGCGGATCCGCCGAGCCGCGGCCGTCCGCGATCCGCGCGCGCAGCTCGTCGACCAGCGAACCGACCCACTCGGCGACCTTCGGCATGCCCGCCAGGGGATCGACGAGCTCGGCGGACGTCGTCGCCGACGTGACCCACGGCAGGCCGCGGGCCTCGGCCAGCAGCCCGCCGGCCAGGGCCTGCTGATCGGCGACCACCACGTGCGGTGCGAAGGCGTCGATCGCCGCGGCCACGCCCGAAGCCATCGCGTCGGCCAGCGGGATGAGGAAGTCCTCCCAGAGGAACCTCAGCGCGGCCGGTCCCTTGAGCCCGGCCGGGCGCGCGGGGGCACCGGCGGGCAAGCCGCAGGAGAAAACGAGCTCCGCCGGGCCGGCCAGCTGCCACAGCAGCTCCTCGTGCCCGGCCCAGGCGACCTCGTGCCCGCGAGCGGCGAGCTCGGCCGCGACGCCGGCGGCCGGGTTGACGTGCCCGACCAGCGGCGGGACGACGAACAGGAACCGGGCCACTACCGCACCCGCGCCGGGACGCGCGAGGTGTCGCGGACCCAGCCGAAGATCAGGTCGATCGTCTCGGCGGTCCGCTCGACCAGCACCGAGTGGCCCTGGTCGGGCAGCACGACGCAGCGGCAGCGGTCCAGGTGCGACTCGAAGTGCGGCACCTGCGCGGCGAGGCCCGAGTCGCCGCCGAAGATCGCGAACACCGGGCAGCGCACGGCCGACAGGTCGGCGGCGATCGTCGCGCTGCGCGGGATGTCCTCGGCGATCGTGGTGGTCTGGAGGATCTTGTTCGCCGCCTTCGACAGCCGTGCGGTGTGCGCGCCGTGGTTGTCGGCGATCCAGCCGATCACCTCGTCGATCGCCAGCCGGGTCTTCGCGTCGGCGAGCCCGTCGGCCATGTGCCGCGTCCACTCCTCCGTCGGCGGTTCGCCTTCGATGACGACGACACTGGCGACCCGGTCCGGCCGGGCGGCGGCCAGCCCGAACGCCACCGAGGCGCCGAAGGAGTTGCCGACGACGTGCACCGGCCGCGTGACCCCGCTCGCGTCGAGGACCGCGACGAGGTCGCCGACGAACTCCTCGAGGTGGTACCCGGACTCCGGGCGCGTCGTGCGGCCGTGCCCGCGCAGGTCGTACATCAGCACGTCGAGGCCGCGTTCGGCGAACGCCGGGCCGAGGGTGAAGTAGTAGCTGGCGAGGCTGTCGGTCAGCAGCCCGTGGACGCACACGACGATCGGCGCGTCCCCGTCGAGCGGGACGTCCGGGGCGAGCCGCTGGACGTGCACGTCCAGCTCGCCGGCGCGGATCCGGCTCACGCCGCCGCCCGCAGCGAGGCGACGATGTACCGGACGAGCTCGCCGACGGTCAGCGCGATGATCTCCTCGAGGTCGCGCTCGGCGATGAACGTCGCGAAGTTGACGCGCTCGCCGTAGTGCTCGCGCAGCTGCCCGGACAGCGCCACCAGGTCGACGCTCTCCAGTTCGAGGTCGTCGTGGAACGTCGTGTCCATGGTGATCTCGGCCGTGTCCAGCACGTCGAGCCCGTACTCCTCGAGCAGCTCCTGCAGCATCCCGCTGAGCCGCGCGAGCACGGTCGCTTCGTCCGTGGCCGTGGTTTCGATGCTCATCCGGCGGTCTCCTTCGTCTCTTCGGTCCAGGCGACGACGTAGTGGCGCGGAGGCGCGCCGGGCGGGCTGTCGACGTCGGCGCAGTGCACGGCGTGGTCGGTTCCGTCGACGCGGACAGTGAGCGCGGCCGGCGCCGCGGCGACGACTTCGAAGTCCCGCGGCTCGCCGCGCAGGCCGGTGCCGAGCAGCTTCGCCACGGCTTCCTTGGCGGTCCAGAACCGGGCGAACCAGCGTTCCGGATCGCCGGACAGGCCGGCGAACAGGGCCTGCTCACCGGCGCCGAGCGCGGCGTCCACAGTGGACTCCACGCGCGGGACGACCTCTTCGACGTCGATACCGCACCGCTCGTGCCGGGCGATCGCCACCCCGACTTCGCCGCGGTGGGCCAGCGAAACCGTCAGCGGAGGCAGCACCCGGCCGTAGGCTCCGGTCGCGTGCGGACGGCCCGCGTCGTCGTTGCCGATGCGCAGCTCGGCCGGGAACATCTCCGGTGCGCCGCCGGCCCAGAGGAACTGGCGGACGGCGTCCTTCGCCGCGATCCGGCCGAGCAGCCATTGGCGCCGGCCGCGCGGCGGGCGGTGGTCGTACGCCTCGCGTTCGGCACCGGCGAGGTAGTTGCGCATGATCAGCTCGCGGGTCGCCAGGTCCGGCCACTGCTCGTGGACCAGCGCCCAGCCGCCCGGCTGCTCGTGCGACAGCGTCGAACGCTCGGGCGTGCGGTCGGCCTGACGGAGGTGAGGGGTGCTGTCGAAGCGGCGGTCGCGCCAGCCGGTGAACTCGGCCCACACCTGCCCGTCGTGGACGAGCTGCATGTCGGCGTCGAGGAACTCATCGCTCAAGGCGGTGATCTCGACCAGGCATTCCAGCCGCTCGCCCGGCGCCGGGTGCGGGCCGTGGAAGCGGATCTCGCGCAGGGCGACCGGGAAGACGGTGGTGCGTTCGGTCAGCCGGGACATGATCCAGTAGCCGAGGACCTGGCCGACGTTGTCGAGCAACGCGCCGGGCGCGGCGGGCGTCGTCAGCACGGCCCGGACGTGCCGCTCGCCGACGGCGGTCAGCTCGCTGACGCCCTGGAAGAGCGGGCCGTGGAACATCCAGCGTTCGTCGTACAGCTGCGCCGCCGTGGTCTCCGGGACCTGCTCCGCCGACGCGGGGAACCGCCACGGCCGGGGTGCGTTCGCCGGATACGCCGGGGCGAGCTCGACGGTGGCCTGGGAGTAGCCGTCGAGCGTCGCGAGCACGCGGTCGGGGCCCTGTGGCCGGACGCGGACGCCGACGGTGACCGCCGGCACCGCCGTGATCCACTGGGTCAGCCGGACGTCGTGCACCGCGACCGCGCGGCGGCCGGGTGCGGCCTGCTCGGCGAAGCCCATCAGGTGGCCGATCACCGTGGTGGCCGGCACGACCGGCCAGCGGTCACCCGGATCGGCCCGCGGTGGCTGCTTGAAGAAGCAGTGGTCGAGCAGGTACGGCATCGCCTCGACCGACACGGTCAGCGTGGTGTCCAGCTCCTTCGGCGGCGGCAGCTGCTTCGCGGCCGCTCTCCGGCCCGGGCCGGAGAGCACAGTGGACGCCAGCTCGGCGGTGTCGTGCAGCAGCGCGGCGAACTCCGCGGCCAGCGGGCCCTTCCCGGCCAGGTCATCCACTGTGGACGGACGGCCGGCCGGCAGCGCGATGCGCGCGCGGACTTCGTCGTCGAGCGAGATCAGGTGCCCGCCGAGATCCAGCTTGACGGCCTTGTGCGGGATCGGGCGGTCACCGGGCAGCCGCGTGAAGTCGATGTCGGCGCCGTCGGCCCACAACGCCGTCGCGACCCGGCGCAGCTGGGCCAGACCGGGCCGGTGCGCGGAATGCGCGGCGACGACCAGGTGGTCCTCGCCGTGCAGGGTGTCGCCGACCAGCGAGCCGAGCTGTCCCGCGCCGACCTGCACGAACGCCCGGAACCCGGCCGCGTGCAGCGCGCGCACGAGCGGCCGGAACCGGACCGGTTCCAGCAGGTGCCGCACGAACAACTCGCGGACGTCCGCCTCGGCGGCCGGGTACTCCGCCACCGTCGTCGCCGACCAGATCGGCACCGACGGCGAGTGCAGCGTGAAGCCGGCGGCCGCGTCGCGGATCGGGCCCAGGTACGGCCGCAGCATCGGCGTGTGGAACCCGGACCGGAACGGCAGCACCTGCGCCACGATCCCCGCGTCCCGGAAGCGCGCGACGAAGGTGTCGATGGCGGCGGCCGGGCCGCAGACCATGGCCTGGTTCGGCGAGTTGTCGTGGGAGAGCACGACGTCGTCGCGGCCGGCCAGCTCCTCGATCACCCGGGGCGCGGGCGCGCCGATCGCGGCGAAGGCGAGACCGGGGACGACGAGCGCGTCCGGGTCGAACCGGGCGAGGAACGCGTCGACCTCGGCTTCGGCGTACACGCCGGTGACGGCCATCGCCGTCCACTCCCCCAGGCTGTGGCCCGCGACGGCGTCCGGGGTGACGCCCAGCCGGCCGAGCGCGGAGTTCAGCAGCCGGCCCAGTTCGAAGACCGCGGTGCCCTGGCGGCCGACGTCGCCGACCTCGACGTCCGCGTGTCGCCACGGCAACCCGAAGTGGCGGGCGACATCGCCGCAGTTCAGCGCCAGTTCCGACTCCAAGCCGGGGAACAGGAAGGCCACCTTGCCGCCGCCCGGCCCGAGCAGCGGGCGGTCGGCGAACCAGACGTCGTTGCGGCCGCGCCAGGCCCGGCCGCGGGCGACCGCCTTGCGGGCCAGGGCCAGCCGCTTCTCCGTCGGGTCGACGACGCCGAGCCGGACGGGGCCGTCGCCGGGCCCGCGGGACCCGGGCCGCTCGAGCAGGTCGCGCAGCTCGTCGACCGACCGCGCGGCGAGCCGCAGCACCCGTTCCGGCTCGCGGACGACGACCGCTTTCGCGTGCCCCGGCGCCTGTTCGAGAACGACGTGGGCGTTGATCCCGCCGAACCCGAAGGCGTTGACCCCGGCCCGGCGCACGTCGGCGTCCCACGGCCGGGCCGTGTCCAAAGTGGAGAACCGGGTCTTCGCGAGCATCGGGTGCGGGTCGTCGCAGTGCAGGGTGGGCAGCAGGACGCCGTGGTGCACCGCCAGCGCCGCCTTCACCAGGCCGGCGATCCCGGCGGCGGGCATCGTGTGCCCGATCATCGACTTGACCGAGCCGAGCACCGCGGCGCCCTCGGGACCGAAGACCTCTTCCAGGGTCGCGAGCTCGGCCGCGTCGCCGGCCGGGGTCGCGGTGCCGTGCGCTTCCAGGAGCCCGATCGAATCCGGGGCGGCCGGGTCCAGGCCCGCGGCCGCCCACGCCTGGCGCACCGCCCGGACCTGGCCGCCGGAGTCCGGGTTGGCCAGGCTCGCGGTCCGGCCGTCGGAGGCGACGCCGGTGCCGGTGATCACGGCGTAGACGCGGTCGCCGTCCCGCTCGGCGTCGGCCAGGCGCTTGAGCACGACGACGCCGGTGCCCTCGCCGATCAGCACGCCGTCGGCGTCGCGGTGGAACGGCCGGATGCGCTCGGACGGCGACAGCGCGCCGAGCTGGGTGAACACGCTCCAGAACGTGATGTCGTGGCAGTGGTGGACGCCGCCGGCGAGCACGACGTCACAGCGGCCGGTGGCCAGCTCCCGCACGGCGTGGTCGACGGCGATCAGCGAGGACGCGCACGCGGCGTCCACGGTGTACGCCGGGCCGCGCAGGTCGAGGCGGTTGGCCAGCCGGGACGCGGCGAGGTTGGGCACGAGCCCGATCGCGGACTCCGGCGCCTCCGGGCCGAGCTGGTCGGTGAAGGCCTGCCGGACGGCGTCGAGCCGCTTTTCGTCGAGGTCCGGCAGCAGCTCACCGAGGGTGCGGACGAGCTGGCTCGCGGTCCGGACGCGCTGGTCGAGGCGGACCAGCCCGGGCGTCAGGTAGCCGCCCCGGCCGAGCACGACGCCGACCTTGCTCCGATCCACCGGCAGCCGGTCCGGCCCGCCCGCGTCCGCGACCGCCTGCGCGGCGACCCGCAGCGCGATCAGCTGGTCGGGTTCGGTGGCGGGCACGGAGTTCGGCATGATCCCGAAGCCGGTGACGTCCACTTCGGCCAGTTCGTCGACGAACCCGCCGCGCCGGCAGTAGACGCGGTCGGCCCGCCGCTCGTCCGGCGCGTAGTGGACGACGTCCCACTTCTCCGGCGGCACCTCGGTGATCGCGTCGACGCCGCCGGCGAGGTTGCGCCAGTACGCCGCGAGGTCCGGGGCGCCGGGCAGCAGCACCGACATCCCGACGATGGCGACGCGCATGTCCGTCACCAGCCTGAAGCGGTGTGGACGACGGCGGAGACGTCCGGACGGCCCCAGGCCAGCTCGCGCAGCAGGCCGAGGGTGCCCTCCTCCGGGTCGATCAGCTCGATCCCGCGGCGGGCGTAGTCGCGCATCAGCGCGGGGGTCACCATGCCGTCGTGGTCGCCGGTCGGCGCCCACGGTCCCCAGTGGACGGTCACCGCGCGCCCGGCCGGCCAGCGCCGGCCGAGGGTTTCGAGGGCGTCGTTGGCGGCGGCGTAGTCCGACTGGCCGCGGTTGCCCAGCGCCGCGGCGATGCTGCCGAACAGGACCACGAACTTGGGCTCGTCGGGCAGGTCGGCGGTCGCCTCCAGGAGGGTCCTGGCACCGTCCACTTTGGTGCCGTAGACGCGGGCGAACGACTCCGGCGTCTTGTCGGCGACGAGCTTGTCTTCGATCACGCCGGCCGCGTAGACGATGCCGTCGAGACGGCCGTACTCGGCGTGGATCTCCTTGACCGCGCGGTGCACGGCCTCGGCGTCGAGCATGTCGACGGACTGGTAGCGCACCGGGCTGCCGAGGGCTTCGAGCTGCCGGAGCGTCTTCCGGACTTCGCGTTCGCTCTCGATGCGCCGGACCGTCTTCTCGATCTCGGCGGGGCTCTTCAGCCCGGTTTCGATGAGCGCGGCACGCAGCGCTTTGGCGTCTTTCGCCCGCGGAAATTCGTCTTCGGCAGCCGGAACGGGCGTCCGGCCGAGGAGTTCGACGCGGCAGCGGGTCGCCGCGGCGAGGGTGCCGGCGAACCGGGCGGTGATGCCCTTGGCGCCACCGACGAGCAGGACGACGGAGCCGCGGTCCAGCCCGATCGCGGCCGCTTCGGCGGCGCCGTCGCCGGCCGGGCCCGCGCCGCTGCTGCCGAGGAGGCCGAGGCCGGTCTCGGTGAGCTCGACTCCGCGGCGAGCGTCGCCGTCTCGGAGCACCACGGGTTCACGATCCACAGTGGACAGCTCGGCGACGAACCCGGCGGCCGGTGCTCCTTCGACGACCCGGGAGAGGGTGTCCGGGTACTCGCGGGAGACGCTGCGGTAGAAGCCGCGGAGTCCCTCGGCCGGGCCGGCGGTGAGCAGCCACCGCGGACGGTGGGCGAGGGCGGCCTGGTACAGCGGGAAGGCGGCGGGCAGGACGGAGTCGCCGTCGGGGAGGTGGAGGTAGCCGTCGAAGCCGGCCCGGACGTCGTCGCCGATCTCGGCTTCGGCGCCGTGGGCGGTGAGTTCGGCGCGGACGGCGTCGGCTCGCGGGCCGGTTCCGAGGACGAGGAACCGGCGGCCGGCGATGTCGGGTGCGGTCGCGGGGGCGAGGTCGACCTCGGTCATGAGGTACCGCTTGGGCGCGACGACCACCGGCTGGGACTCGGACCGCTCCGCGGCCGGTGGCTCATCGACGCCGGGGTTCGCGCTCCCGGCGTCCAGCAGCTCGGCGATCCCGGCGGCCGTACGGGCCTTGGCGAGCTCCTCGACCTCGCCGGTACCGAGGCGGACGGTCAGCTCACCCGCGATCTCCGCACGCTTGATCGAGTCGATGCTCAGGTCGGCTTCGAGATCGAGATCCGGCTCGATCATGTCCACCGGATAGCCGGTGCGCGTCCCGATCACCTCGACCACGGTCTCCAGCACCGAGCGCCCCAATGTGGCCTTCGGTGCGTTCAACGCACCCAAGGGGCCCTTCGGTGCGTCCAACGCAACCAAGGCCACATTGGGGCGCTGGGCACCGACCAACTCGGCGATCGCGGCAGCCGTCCGGGCTTTGGCGAACTCCTCCACGTCGCCGCCGGCCAGACCGAGCCGGGACGCCAGTTCGCCCGCGATCTCCGCCCGCTTGATCGAATCCACGCTCAAGTCGGCTTCCAGATCGAGGTCCGGCTCGATCATCTCGACCGGATAGCCGGTCCGCTCGCCGATCACCTCGACGATCGTCTCCAGCACCGGCCGTTCGGCCGCGACCGGAACCGCCAGGGGAACCGGAACCGGGACTGCCTCCACCACCGGGATCGCCCGAGCCGCCGGCGTCTCGCTGCCGAGGAAGCCCAGCAGCACATCGCGCTGGGCGGCGATCATCTCGCGGCTCGTCCGCAGGAAGTCGGTGACCATCGCCTCCGAGGTCGCGGCCCCGGGCGCGGCGGGCATGCCAAGGGAAATCCGGGAAGCCGGGCGGAGCGCGCCCGCCGGGATCGTGCCGTCCGCGGTGCGGAGCAGGTGGCCGTCGACCGTCCACCCGGGACGCTTCGGCCTCGGGACGGAAGCCGCGTCCACCGCGTCGCGGCCGCGGAACAGCCAGGCCGTCTCGACCGGGACCCCGGCCACCGCCAGCTGCGCCAGCGCGCCGAGGAAGCCCGGCAGGCCGCGGCGGCCCGGCTGCTCGAACCCGATCGTCCGGTGTGGCCGGTCCCCGAGGATCGCGCCGACCTGCCCGGCCAGCACCGTACCCGGGCCGGCCTCGACGAACACCCGCGCCCCGGCCGCGTACATCGCCTCGACCTGCTCGACGAACCGGACCGGCGAACCGATCTGGGCGGCCAGCTCGTCGCGGATCTCGTCCGGGTCCACCGGGTAGGGTCCCGCGGTCCGGTTGCCGTAGACCGGGACGGCGGGCCGCACGACGCCGATCGCGTCGAGCGCCCGCCCGAACGTCTCCCCCGCCGCGGCGACCAGCGGGCTGTGGAACGCGCACGCGACCGAGATCCGCTTCGCGCCGAGCCCCGCCGCGCGCAGCTGCGAGACTGCGGCTTCGACGTCGGCGGTCGGGCCGGAGATCACCGTCTGCTCGGGCGAGTTGTGGTTGGCGAGCACGACCGCCGGCGAGGTGAGGACCGCCCGCACGGCGGCCGCCGACGCCGCGACCGCGGCCATCGCACCCGGGTCGCCGGCCGGGATGGCGTCGAGGATCGCCGCGGCCCGGGCGTGGCTGGCGTGCAGCAGCGCCTCGGGGGTGAAGGTGCCCGCCGCGGCCAGCGCCGTCAGCTCGCCGTAGCTGTGCCCGCCGACCATCGCCGGCCGCACGCCGGCGCGGGTCAGCAGCCGGAACGCGGCCAGCCCGGCGAGGCCGAGCGCGGGCTGGGCGACGCGGGTGTCGGTGACGCGGCCGGCCTGCGCCTGGCGCGCCGGCTCGCCGAACACCGCCGGGCCGAACACGACGTCGGCCGTCGCCGGGTCCAGGCGGAGGTACCGCTGCAGCTCCGGGAAGGCGACGAACAACTCGGCGAACATGCCCGGCCGCTGGCTGCCCTGGCCCGGGAACAGCATCGCGACGTCGCCCGGCTCGTCGTCACCCGCGCGATACAGCCCCGGTGCGTCACCCCCGGCGAGGGCCTGCCGCAGCTGCGCGGTCAACTCGTCCACAGTGGACGCGACGACGGCGAGCCGGACCGGCCGGCCCTGGGCTCGCAGCGACGCACTCAAGGCGAGGTCCCGCAGCCGCCACGGCTGCTGTCCGGCTGGGACTTCCGAAGCCGAAACGAGAAGGTCGCGGACCGCCGCGTCCGCGGTGAAGAGGAACACCTCGGCCGGCCACTCGTCGGCGGAGAGCGCGGGCGGGACGCTGTCGTGCGCGCCGAGCACGACGTGGAAGTTCGTGCCCCCGAAGCCGAACGCGCTGACCCCGGCGATCCGCTCGGCGGGCGGCGCGGCCCACGGCTGCGCGGCCGTCTGGAAGACGAACGGACTGGTCGAAGCGTCCCACGCGGGGTTCGGCGCCGACAGGTGCAGCGTCGGCGGCTTGACGCCGGTGTGCAGGGCCAGGGCCGTCTTGATCAGCCCGGCCAGGCCCGCGGCGCACTTGGTGTGCCCGATCTGGGACTTCACCGAGCCGATCGTGCAGCCGCCCGGCGCGGCGCCGGCCTCGGTGAAGACCTTCGTCAGCGTGCCCAGCTCGGTCCGGTCGCCGACGACGGTCCCGGTGCCGTGTGCTTCGACCAGCCCCACTCGAGCGGGCGAGACGCCGGCGTTGCGATAAGCACGGGTCAGCGCCGTGTGCTGCCCCTCGGGCCGGGGCGCGGTCAACCCCAGAGCACGCCCGTCCGAGGCCGCCCCGACGCCCTTGATCACGGCGTAGACGCGGTCGCCGTCGCGTTCGGCGTCGGCGAGCCGTTTCAGCGCGACGCAGGCGACGCCTTCGCCGAGCGCGATCCCGTCGGCCGCGCTGTCGAACGTCGCCGAGCGGCCGGTCGGCGAGAGGGCGTGCGCCGAGGCGAACAGGAGGTAGTCGTTGATGCCGTTGTGCAGGTCCGCGCCGCCGCAGAGGACGAGGTCGCTGGTGCCGGCGGTCAGCTCCTTGCAGGCGACGTCGACGGCGGTCAGCGACGACGCGCACGCGGCGTCCACGGTGTAGTTCGCGCCGCCCAGGTCGAGCCGGTTGGCGATGCGGCCGGCGATGACGTTCGCCAGGACGCCCGGGAAGGAGTCCTCGGTGATCCGCGGCAGCCGTTCGTCCAATTCGGACGGCAGCTCGCCCGCATAGGACGGGAGCACGGTCCGCAGGCTCATCGCGTTCGACAGGTCGCTGCCCGCCTCGGCCCCGAACACGACCGAGGTCCGGGCCCGGTCGAACGCGCGGTCTTCGTAACCGGCGTCCACGAGCGCGCGGTGCGCGGCCTCCAGGGCCAGCAGCTGCACCGGCTCGATGCTGGCCAGCGACGACGGCGGGATGCCGTACACGAGCGGGTCGAAGCCGATCTCGGGGAGGAATCCGCCCCAGCGCGACGGCGTCTTCTCCCCCTGGCCTTCGGGGTCGTAGTAGAGAGCGGTGTCCCAGCGCTGCGGCGGGACTTCGGTGACCGCGTCGGCGCCGGCCAGGACGTTCGCCCAGAACGACGCCAGGTCGGGCGCCTGCGGGAACATGCAGGCCATGCCGATGATCGCGATGTCCAGCGGCGCGGGCGCCGGGCGTTCCGGCGTCGCGATGCCGAAGGCGGCGGCCCGCTCACGCAGGATCGCGTTCGCACCTTCGCCGACCGCCACGTGCAGGTCGGCGATCGTGGTGACGGCCGAGCGCAGCACGGCGACCTCGCCCGCCATGAACATGCCTTCGGCGAGCTGCCGGTCTTCGCCGACGTCACGCAGTTCGGCACCGACGCGCTCGATGCCCTTGCTGGCCAGGCGAAGCCGGCCGACGTTCAGCTGTTCCAGCCGCTCCCAGGCGTCGCGGCTCGGCACGCCCCGCTCGGCGAGCTCGGCCTTGATCGCCGCGTACTCCGTCGTGAACGGGCTGCGGACGCACCGGGTGGCGTGACCCGGCGCGGTTTCGAGCAGGTCGGTGTGCTCGGCGTCGAGCAGCTCGCGCTGGAACAGCGGGAGGACGGCACCGGCGTCGACGGCTTCGCGCGTGAAGAGGTAGGCGGTGCCCATCAGCACGCCGATCGCGGCACCGCGGGCGGCCACCGGCGCGGCGAGCGCGGCGACCATCGCGGCCGACCGCTCGTCGTGGATCCCGCCCGCGAACAACAGCTGCAGGTCACCGGCCGCGGCCGCAGTGGTCAGGAGGAAGTCGTCGAGGACGCCGAGCTGCGCTTCCCACAACGGGAAACTGGTGCGGGGCCCGACGTGACCCCCGCATTCAGAGCCTTCGAAGACGAACTTGCGGGCCCCGGCTTCGAGGAACTGCTTCAGCAGTCCCGGCGACGGCACGTGCAGGAACGTCGAGATCCCGGCGCCCTCCAGCGCCGCGGCCTGCGCGGGGCGGCCGCCGGCGATGATCGCGTGCGTCGGCCGCAGCTCGCGGATCACCTCGAGCTGTGCGGCCTTGACGTCTTCGGCGGCGAACCCGAGGACACCGACGCCCCAGGGCGCGTCACCGACGGATTCGCGCGTCCGTTCCAGGACTTCGCGAGTCTGCTCCGGGCCGGACAGGGCCAGCGCGATGAACGGCAACGCCCCAGCGGCAGCGACCTCGGCGGCGAACGCGGGCTGGTCACTGACCCGCGTCATCGGTCCCTGCGCGATCGGGAGCACCGTGCCGAGCGCGCGGCTGCCCGCGCTGCCGGGCCCCAGCACCGGGGTCTCGACGCGCAGGGCGTCACCGATGGCGTCGGCCAGGCCGCGCACGGCCGCGGTCACGGTGCCCCACCGGTCGCGGAAGCGGGTGGCGAGGAAGACGTCCTGGCCGGCTTCGACCGGTTCGAACCCGTGCCGGGCGAGGCGGCGGACGCCGTCGGCGACCGTCGTTTCGGAACCGTCCGGCCCGGTCAGCGCGCGGGTGAGCGCCGACGGGAGTTCCGCCTCCGGGAGCAGGGCGAGCTGGGTGTCGACGACCACGCCGGCCGCGCCACCCGCGATCGCGGCTGCCGCGGTGTGCGGGCCGATCCCGCCCGCGGCCCACACCGGGACGTCGAGGGTTGCGAGCAGGGCCTGGAGCAGCACGAACGTGCTCAGCTCCCCGGTCCGGCCGCCGCATTCGTGACCGCGGGCGATCAGGCCGTGGGCGCCGCCGGCGACGGCCCGCGCGGCCGACGCCCGGCTGGTCACCTCGGCCAGCACCCGGCGATCCGGGAAGTCCCGCGCGGTGCACGACGAGTCCTCGGTCAGCAGGACGGTGGTCGCGGCTTCCGGCAGGTCGGCGACCGGATCGGTCAGCCGGACTCCGTAAGCCGGGACGCCCCATTCGCCCAGCAGCGCGAGCTCGTCCGCGGCGGCCGCGCCGGTGAGGTCGAGCACACCGAGCCCGCCCGCCCGCGCGGCGGCCGCGACCCCGCGCGCCGACGGCCACCGCACGGGCGACACGGCGACGACCAGGTCGGCTTTCGGGACACGCATGGGCACTCCCGCTACGCACGAATGGGTGATGGGTAACGGGGAGTACTTAAGCGGGTTCCCACGGGTTCCGTCAACAACCCACCACGAATTCGTCGTGATGGTTCAGAAAATTCGGGATGGACCAGCCGGAGGACGCAAGAATTTAACGCCGCCGTCACGTTCCGCGCGCCGGGAAGGGGCGCCGGATTGCCGTTGTGCGGCGGACAACGGCCGGCCACAGCGGCCGGACCTGCGCCTCGCGTGGCACACACCCCCAGATGGGGCAAGCCTTCTCACCCGGTGGACGCAGTGCGACTGACCACACCGGACCACGCCGTTCGGCGGTCCGAATGGTTCCCGGTCGCCCACCACAAACTGTCGTGACGATAAAACCGGTCACGACTCACCGATCGCCCGCGACGCGGAAACGGCAGAATTCCCGATTGTCGGGCGACTATTTCCCCGGCAGTTTTACCCACAGTCGAAAGTCGTACCCGAAACTCCCGCGATTACCCTGCCGGGATCGCACGAGTCCACTGTGGACTCCCTCGCGCCCCGGGTTCCGCGTGCTCAAACGGCCCACGGCGGCTCCGAGCCCCGGACGTCCCGGCCCACGGAGACACCCATCGCGACCAGCACGACTCCGGGTATTCGGCCGGGCACCATCAGTACCTCCAGTCTCCCGCGGCGATCTTCGTCAGGGATTTTCCACACTCCGGTGACAGATTTTCCTTAGAGAAAGCTGAAAGCGTTTCGCGTACCAGTCGGTAACTATAGACACATCGTCTATCCTTGGACTGTCTGTCCAGCCGTGGAGGTGGTCGTGGAGTACTGGTACGTCGACGAGCGTTCGGGGACGCGCTACCCGGGTGACCCGCTGCGGTGGCGGGGCGACGACGGCGCTCCGCTGTCCGTCGTTCCGCCGGCCGGGCTCGCTCCCGGCGACGTCGACACCGGGGTTCGGTCGCTCTGGCGGTATCGGGCCGCGCTGCCCGGCGACCTGCGGCCGGTCTCGCTCGGCGAGGGCTGTACGCCACTGGTCCCCCGGCCCTGGAGCGAGGGCGACGTGCGGTTCAAGCTCGAGTGGTTCAGCCCGACCGGCAGCTTCAAGGACCGCGGCTCCAGCGTCATGATCTCGGCGCTGGCCGGCGCCGGAGTGACGGAACTCCTGGAGGACAGCTCCGGCAACGGCGGTTCGTCGGTCGCGGCCTACAGCGCCGCCGCCGGGATCGCGGCGACCGTGCTGGCCCCCGAAGGAACGTCACCGGCGAAGGTCCTGCAGGCCCGCGCGTACGGCGCGCAGGTCGAACTGGTGCCCGGCACGCGCGACGACACCGCGGCGGAGGCCGTCCGCCGCTCGTCGCGTATGACCTACGCCAGTCACAACTGGCACCCCTTCTTCCTGCAGGGCACCAAGACGCTGGCCTACGAGCTGTGGGAGGACCTGGGCTTCCGCGCGCCGGACGCCGTCGTCACGGTGGCCGGCGCGGGGAGCATCGTGCTGGGCTGCGACCTCGGGTTCGGCGAGCTCCTGGCCGCCGGGTCGATCACGCGGCGCCCGCGCCTGCTGGTCGCGCAGCCGCGCAACTGCTCTCCCATCGACGCGGCCGTCCACGACCGGCCGGCGCCGGAGTTCGCCCCGACCGTCGCCGAGGGGACGGCCATCCGGCACCCGGTCCGGCTCCCGGAGGTCGTCGCGGCGATCCGCCGTTCGGGCGGCGACACCGCGGCGATCGGGGAAGCCGCCATCGCCGCGGCCGCCCGCCGGCTGGCGTCGCTCGGCCTCTACGCGGAGCCGACCAGCGCGACCGCCGCCGCGGCGATCGACGTCTTCCGCGAACGCGGCGCGATCCGGCCGGGCGAGACCACCGTCGTCGTCCTCACCGGCTCCGGGCTGAAGGCGCCCGACAAGCTGCGGGAGCTGATCGGATGACCGAGGACGAGCTCCTCCTGCGCGAGGCCGGGAAGATCGCGCAAGCCGTCGCCCGGATGTTCCCCGGGCTGTGCGAGGTCGTGCTGCACGACCTGCGCGACCCGGCCCACGCCGTCCGCGCGATCGAAGGCGGGCTGTCCGGGCGCGCCGTCGGCGACCCGGCGACCGAGCTGGGCCTGGCCCGGATCGCCGACCCCGGCTTCCCGGACGTGCTGCAGAACTACCCGAACCGCTTCCCCGACGGACGGCCCGCGAAGAGCACGTCGATCGGCCTCCGCAACTCCGGCGGCGAGTACGTCGCGGCGCTGTGCCTCAACCTCGACGTCTCCCTGCTCGGCTCCGCCGCCCGCGCCCTGACCCGGCTCGCCCGCGCCGACGAACCGGCCCCGCTGAGCGAGTCGCTGCGCGCCCGCACGGCCGGCGAGCTGCGCGCGCTGGTCGAGGACTACGCGACCGAGCGCGGCCACACTCCGCGCAGCCTGCCGGCGACCGGGAAGAAGGATCTGGTGCGGACGTTGAAGGAGCGCGGGTTCCTGGAGGTGAAGAACGCGGTGCCGACGCTGACCGACCTGCTCGGGATCTCGCGCGCCAGTGTCTACAACTACCTGCGTTGAGCGGAGCGGCGCTTCGAGATCACGCGCCAACCGACCGCCAGCACGAGGGCCAGCACCGGGATCGAGTAGAACGCGATCTTCTCCGCGCCGTCCGAGAAGCCCATCAGGACGACCACCAGGGCCAGGAATCCCAGCGTCGCCCAGCCCGAGTACGGCGCCCACGGCATCCAGTACGACGGCCGCTCCAGTTCGCCGCGCAGCGCGGCCTGGCGCAGGCGCATCTGGCAAAAGACGAGCGTCGCCCAGGTGGTGATCACGCCGAGCGAGGCGATCGCGATCGCGATGTCGAAGGCTTCGCTCGGCACGAGGTAGTTGAGCACCACGCCGAGCAGGTAGGCGACCGAGGTGAACAGGATGCCGCCGTAGGGCACGTGCCGGCTGCTCATCCGGCTGACGAACGACGGCGCTTCGCCCTTTTCGGCCAGCGAGCGCAGGATCCGGCCCGTGGAGTAGAGACCGGAGTTGACGCTGGAGAGCGCCGCGGTCAGCACGACCGCGTTCATGACGTCGCCGATGCCTGGGATGCCGAGCCGGCTGAACACCGTCACGAACGGGCTCTCGTCGCCGTTGTAGAACGGCCACGGCAGCAGCATCGCCAGCATCAGCACCGAGCCGACGTAGAACACGCCGATCCGCCACACCACGCCGTTGATCGCCTTCGGCAGGACCTTGCGGGCGTCCTTCGTTTCGCCGGCCGCGATGCCGACGACCTCGATGGCCGAGTAGGCGAAGACGACCGCCTGCAGCGTCATCAGCGCGATGCCGATGCCCGCCGGGAAGAATCCACTGTGGTCGGTCAGGTTGTGCACGCCGGCGGGTGTGCCGCCGATGTCGGCGCTGGTGAACACCAGGCCGAGCGCGGTGATCAGGAAGATGACGATGGCCAGCACCTTGACCACCGAGAACCAGAACTCCAGCTCGCCGAACAGCTTGACGCTCACCAGGTTCACCGCGAGCAGGACGCCGAGGGCGACCAGCGCGGTGATCCACTGCGGCACGTCCGGCAGCCACTTGTGGACGTAGATCGCGACCGCGGTGATCTCCGCGATCCCGGTCATCGCCCAGTTCACCCAGTACATCCAGCCGGAGGCGACAGGGCCGATTCGACAGGGGCGCCGCGCGTCCGGCCAGGCCCGGCTTCTAGGCTACGGCGGTGGACCTCGCGGCGCTGCTGGACCGGATCGCCGATGACGTCGCGCCCGAGGTCGGCCGCGGCGCCGTCGCGGACTACATCCCCGCCCTGGCCCGGATCGAGCCCCGCCGGTTCGGCATGGCAGTGGCCGAAGTGGACGGTGGGCTGCACGGAGTCGGCGACTGGGAGCGGCCGTTCTCGGTGCAGAGCATGTCCAAAGTGTTCACTCTGGCGCTGGTGCTCTCCCGCGGCGATGGCGTGTGGACGCGCGTCGGGCGTGAGCCGTCCGGCGACCCGTTCAATTCGCTGGTGCAGCTGGAACACGAGGACGGCATCCCGCGCAACCCGTTCATCAACGCGGGCGCGCTGGTGGTGACCGACGAGCTGGCCCGCCACGGCGACGCGGTCGACGCACTGCTGGCCTTCCTGCGCGAGGAGAGCGGCCGGCCGGACATCGGCGTCGACCCCGAGGTGGCCGCGTCGGAAGCCGGTCACGCCGACCGCAACCGCGCGCTCGCGTACTTCATGGCGTCCTACGGCAACATGCGCCACCCCGTGCCGTCGGTGCTCGACCAGTACGTCCGCCAGTGCTCGATCGCGATGAGCTGCGCGGACGTCGCGCGCTCGGCGTTGTTCCTGGCCCGCCACGGCATCCGCAACGACGGCACCCGCCTGCTGGGCCTCAGTGCAGCGAAGCGGATCAACGCGGTGATGCTGACGTGCGGCACGTACGACGCGGCGGGCGAGTTCGCCTACCGGGTCGGGCTGCCGGGCAAGAGCGGCGTCGGCGGCGGGATCGTCGCGGTGGTCCCGGGCCGGTGCGCGGTGTGCGTGTGGAGCCCGGGCTTGGACGCGCGCGGGAATTCGGTGGCGGGCGTGTCGGCGCTGGACCGCTTCACGACGCTCACCGGCTGGTCGATCTTCTGACGCACCCGCCCGGGTAGCGCCCGGGCCGCGGGCGGGCATACTCGACCACCGGAGCAGGAGGTGGACGGTGTCCTCGAGCACGGAACCCCGGCGGGTGACGATCCACGACGTCGCCCGCTCGGCCGGGGTCTCGCGGCAGACCGTGTCGCGCGCGCTGAACGACAAGGCCGAGATCGACGGCTCGACCAAGCAGCGCGTCCTCGACGCCGCCCGGGAGCTCGGGTACCGGCCGAGCCGCTTCGCGCGCGGGCTCGTCCGGCAGGACACCACCACCATCGGGCTCGTCGTGCCGGACCTGCTCAACCCCTTCTTCACCGAGGTCGCTTCCGGCGCGCTGCAGGCGGCCCGGGCCCGCGGCTGGCACGTCGTCGTCTACGACACCGCCGACGACGTCGAGCAGGAGCTCGCCACCCTGCGCGTGATCGGCAGCCAGGTCGACGCCGTCGTCGGCTACTTCAGCCGGTCCGACGAAGACCTCGACCGTTTCACCCAGGGCATCCCCGTGGTCCTGATCGGCCGCGAACCCCGCACCCCGCGGTTCAGCGGCATCTCGATCGACGGCGAGGACGGCGTCCGCGAGGCCGTCGCCCACCTCGTCGAGCGCGGCCACCGGCGGATCGGGATGCTCGACCACGACCGCCGGCCCGAGCCCAGCATCCGGCAGACCTGGTTCCTCCGGGCCGCCGCCGAACACGGCCTCGCCGTCGCGCCCGGGTGGATCACGCGCGCCGCCCAGACCGTCGACGGCGGTGGCGCGGCGCTGGCCACCCTGCTCGCCGCCCACCCCGACGTCACCGCGGTGTTCGCCTTCAACGACGTCATCGCCATCGGCGCCCTGCGCGAGGCGCGCCGGTTCGGCCTGCGCGTGCCCGACGACCTCGCCGTGATCGGCTTCGACGGTCTGGCGCTGGGCACCCTCGTCGAACCCGAACTCTCGAGCGTCGCCATCGACACCCGCGCGCTGGGCACGCTGGCCGTCGACCAGGCGGCCCGGCTCGTGACCGGGGCCGCGCCCCTCGAACCCGCCGAGCTGATCGTCCGTGCCGCGCTCCACCTGCGCGAATCCGCCTGATCCCTTGACACCCCGACCCGTCGCGAAGCACACTTCCGGGCAATCCGTGAACGTTCACGGGAGCGTTCACGGCACGCGCTCGGAGGGTCCTCGATGACGCTGACTCGACGCAGCTTCCTGACGGCGGCGGGGCTGGGCGTGGCCGCGCTCGGCTCCGCCGCTTCCTGCACCAGCCCGACGACCGCCAACCCCGGCAAGCTCACGCTCTGGTACACCAGCGGCGGCCTCGCGGACTCCGTCGTCGCCGACGCCGAGAAGCGGTTCGGCGAGCTGTACCCGTCCCAGGTCAGCGGCCAGCTCAAGCAGCGGCTGCTGGCCGCGCTCGCCGGTGAGGCGTACCTGCCGGACATCACGATGCTCGGCGACGACATCGCGTCCTACTTCGCCGACACCGCCCACTTCACCGATCTCCGGTCGCTCGGCGCGGACGCCCTGAAAGGCCAGTACCTGCCGTGGAAGTGGCAGGCCGGCACGAGCCCGGACGGCTTCCGGCTCGGCTTCCCGATCGACATCGGCCCGGCCGCCCTTTACTACCGGCACGACCTGTTCGCGCAGGCCGGCTTCCCCAGCGAACCGGACGACGTCGCCGCCGCCGTGCCGACCTGGGACGCCTACTTCGACTTCGGCCGCCGCCTGCAGGAGAAGCTGCCCGGCCGGCACCTGATCACCGACACGAAGACCGTCTACACGTACTCGATGGCGCAGGAGCCGGAGAAGTACTTCACCCGCGACAACGCCTACCTCGGCGACGCGCCGCAGGTCCGTCGCGCCTGGGACCGCGCGCTCACCGCGTTCCGGGCCGGGCTGACCGCGGGCTACGCCGGTTCGCAGGACCCGGGCAGCTCGGTCGAACGGCACGCCGCCTGGAACTCCGGCAAGGAGCTGAGCTTCGTCAACGCGTCGTGGATCGTCGGCGAGCTGAAGAAGTCGGCGCCGGGCACCGCCGGGAAGTGGCGGGTCTGCCGCGCTCCCGGTGGCGCCGGCAACCAGGGCGGGTCGTTCCTGGCGATCACGAAGTACTGCCCGCGTCCGGACCGGGCGTTCGAGGTCGTCCGCTGGCTGCTCGCACCGGAGAACCAGCCTCGCTCCTACCTCGAAGCGGGCCTGTTCCCGACCAGTCCGGCCGCGTTCACCGACCCGCGGCTGCTCGCTCCCGAGCCGTTCTTCGGCGGCCAGGCCACGATGTCCGTGCTCGGCCAAGCGGCCCGGGAAGTCAAGCCCGCCTACTTCAGCCCGTGGGACATCGCGATCAGCGACACCTACACCGACGAACTCACCAACGTCGAACTCGCCGGGAAGGACCCCGGCCAGGCGTGGGACGACGCCCGCCGGAGCGTCGAACGGCTGCTGGCCCGGCAGGGGGTGCTCTGATGGCGACGCTCACCCGTCCCGAAGCGCCGGCGCGCGTCACGACTCCCCCGAGGCGCAGACGTCTCAAGTACCTCCCGCAGTACCTGGCGATCTCGCCCTTCTTCCTCCTCTTCGCCGTCTTCGGCCTCTATCCCGTCCTCTACTCGCTGTACCTCGCGCTGCAACGCTGGGACGGTGTCGGGCCGATGAAGTTCGTCGGTCTCGGCAACTTCCGGTTCCTGGTGACCGATCCGGTGTTCTGGGACTCGATCGGCAACACGCTGGTCATCTGGGTGCTGTCGACCGTGCCGATGACCGCCCTGGCCCTGCTGATCGCCGTCGGGCTGCACTCGTCGATCCGGTTCAAGGGCGCGTTCCGGATCGCCTACTTCCTGCCGAACGTGACCTCGATCGTGGCGATGTCGCTGGTGTTCGGCTCGATCTTCAGCAGCGAGTTCGGCATCCTCAACTGGTTCCTCGGCCTGGCCGGCATCGACCCGGTCCCGTGGCTGACCGACCCGTGGGCGATCCGCGGCGCGATCTCGATCATGATCGTCTGGCGGTGGGTCGGCTACAACGCGATCATCTTCCTGGCCGGGCTGCAAGCGCTGCCGTCCGATGTGTACGAAGCCGCGCGCGTCGACGGCGCCGACCCGGTGCGGACGTTCTTCCGCATCACGCTCCCGCTGCTGCGCCCGGTGCTGCTGTTCTCGGTGGTGATGTCGGCGATCAGCGGGCTGCAGATCTTCACCGAGTCGCAGATCCTGCTCGGCAACCGCGGCGGCCCGGACGAGGCGGGGATGACGATGGTCCTGTACTTCTACGACAACGCCTTCGTCAACAGCGACTTCGGCTACGGCGCCGCGATCGCGTGGGGCATCTTCGTCGTCGTGGTCCTGTTCGCGATCCTCAACTGGCGGATCGTCCAGCGCCCCGGTTTCCTGAAGGCGGGCCGATGACCGCGACGCGAGCCGGCCGGATCGTCACCTACACGGCGCTGACGATCGGCGCGCTCGTCACGCTGTTCCCCTACTACTGGCTCGTCGTGATGGCGTCCAACACGACCGCGGACATCTACTCGTCGCCGCCGACGTGGACGTTCGGCGGCGAGTTCGTCCACAACATCGGCCAGGTGTTCGCGAAGATCGACTTCTTCGGCTCGCTGCTCAACACGCTGGTCGTCGCGATCGTGACGACGCTGCTCGTGCTGTTCTTCGACTCGCTGGCCGCGTTCACCTTCGCCAAGTACCGCTTCCCCGGCGGGAACCTGTTGTTCGGCGTGGTGCTCGCGACGTTCGTCGTGCCGACGCAGCTCTCGGCGATCCCGCAGTTCACGACCATGGCGCACCTCGGCTGGGTCGGCGACCTCAAGGCGCTGATCGTGCCGGCCGCGGCGAACGCGTTCGGCATCTTCTGGATGCGGCAGTACGCCCAGACGGCGATCCCGGACGAGCTCCTCGAAGCCGCCCGGATCGACGGCTGCGGCTTCTTCCGCACCTACCTGACCGTGGGCCTGCCGGTGCTGCGCCCGGCGCTGGCGTTCCTCGGCATCTTCACGTTCGTCAACGCCTGGAACGACTACCTCTGGCCGCTGGTCGTGCTGATCGACTCGAACCACGTGACGCTCCAGGTCGCGCTCTCGCAACTGAACGGCCTCTACGTCAAGGACTACAGCGTCGTCATGGCGGGCACGCTGGTGGCGATCGTGCCGCTGATCGTCGTCTTCGCCTTCGGGGCCCGCCACTTCGTCCGCAACATCGCCGCCGGTGCCCTCAAGGGCTGAGAGGACTCCATGTCGTACGTCGAAGATCCAGGCCCCGGCCACGGATCGGCGCCCCCGCGCGCGGCTTTCACCTCCGACGCCCCGTCGATGTCGCTGAACGGCACCTGGCGGTTCCGGCTCTCGGCGAGCGTCGCGGCCGCCCCGGACCCGGTCGAAGCCGACGACTCCACCTGGGACGAGCTGCCGGTGCCGTCGCTGTGGCAGCTGCACGGCCACGGCAAGCCCGCCTATACGAACGTGCACTACCCCTTTCCGGTCGATCCGCCGCACGTGCCGTCGGAGAACCCGACCGGCGACCACCGGCTGCGGTTCGACCTGCCCGCCGGCTGGCCGTCCGGGTCCGCGCTGCTGCGGTTCGACGGGATCGACTCGTGCGGCCGGATCTGGCTCAACGGCACGGAACTCGGCGTGACGAAGGGCAGCCGGCTGCCGACGGAGTTCGAGGTCGGGCCGCTGCTCAAGCCGCGGGACAACGTCCTCGTGGTCCGCGTGCACCAGTGGTCGGCCGGCAGCTACCTCGAGGACCAGGACATGTGGTGGCTGTCCGGGATCTTCCGGGCGGTGACGCTGCTGGCGCGGCCGACCGGCGGCATCGGCGACTACGGGGTCCGCGCGGACTACGATCACACGACCGGGCGGGGCACGGTCCGGGTCGAGACCGGCGCGGATGTCGTGCTGGACATCCCCTCGCTGGGCGTCACGGGGCATCCGGCCGGTGAGCCGCTGGAGCTGCCGGTCGAGCCCTGGAGCGCCGAGACACCGCGCCTGTACGACGTGACGCTGTCCACCGTGGCCGAACGGGTGCCGGTGCGGATCGGCTTCCGGACGGTGACGATCGAGGACGGACAGCTCAAGGTCAACGGGCGGCGGCTGTTGCTGCGTGGGGTGAACCGGCACGAGCACGACCCGCGCACCGGGCGTGTCGTCTCGCGCGAAACCGCGCTGGCCGACGTCCTGCTCATGAAGCGGCACCACGTCAACGCGGTCCGGACCAGCCACTACCCGCCGGACCCGGCGTTCCTCGAGCTGTGCGACGAATACGGCCTGTGGGTGGTCGACGAGTGCGACCTGGAGACCCACGGCTTCGGGCCGCTCGGGTGGGATCGCAACCCGAGCTCCGAGCCGATGTGGACGGACGCCTACCTGGACCGGATGCGGCGCACGGTCGAGCGGGACAAGAACCGGCCCAGCGTCATCCTCTGGTCGCTCGGCAACGAAAGCCACACCGGGGACAACCTGGCGCGGATGGCGGAGTGGGCGCGCCACCGCGACCCGACGCGGCCGGTGCACTACGAAGGCGACCAAGACTGCTCCTATGTGGACGTCCACAGTCGCATGTACGCCTCGCCGTCCGAAGTGGAGCAGGTCGGCCTCCGGGAGGACACGAACGAGCGACGCCGGAACCTGCCGTTCATCCTCTGCGAGTACGCGCACGCGATGGGCAACGGGCCCGGCGGGCTGCTGGAATACCGCGAGCTGTTCGAGCGGTACCCGAACTGCCAGGGCGGGTTCGTCTGGGAGTGGATCGACCACGGGATCGCCGTTCCGGGCCACTTCGCGTACGGCGGCGACTTCGGCGAGCCCATCCACGACGGCAACTTCGTCATCGACGGGCTGCTCTTCCCGGACCGGACACCGTCGCCGGGGTTGACGGAGCTCGCGAAGATCATCGAGCCGGTCCGGATCTCCGCGGACCCGTCCGGTGTCCGGATCGAGAACCACTACGACTTCGTCGACACCGGGCACCTGAGATTCACGTGGGTGCTCGAGGACGACGGAACCGCCGTCGCGGACGGTGTCCTCGACGTCCCGGCCGTCCACTCCGGACAGAGCGCTTCTCTCCCGCTCCCTTCACTGCCACCCACCAGCGGCGAGTCGTGGTTGACCGTTTCGGCGTCGCTGATCTCCCCGGCCCCGTGGGCGCCCGCCGGGCACGTGGTCGGCTGGGGGCAGCTATCGGTGTCGGCGGCGCCTGCCCGGCCGTTGCCGCCGGCGCGCGGGCCGGTGTTCCGCACGTCCGGGCAGCTCATCCTCGGTACCGGCGACTTCGACGCCGTGACGGGCACGCTGACGTCACTCGGCGGGCACGCGGTGCGGGGCCCCCGGCTCGACGTCTGGCGCGCGACGACCGACAACGACCGCGGGTCGTCGCCCGGACCGTCCGAGGCGTCGCAGTGGCTCGAAGCGGGCCTGCACCGGATGCAGCACCGCGTGCTCGCCGTCGACGCCGACGGGGACGAACTGGTGGTGCGCACCCGCGTCGCCCCGCCGGCGAAGCCGTTCGGGCTGTTCGCGGACTACACGTGGACGGCCTTCGACGGCGGCCTGCGGCTGCGCGTGGACGTGACCCCCGACGGCGAGTTCCCCGGCACGCTCCCCCGGCTCGGCCTGGCGATGGCGGTCCCTGGCACCTTCGGCACGGCGGAGTGGTTCGGCGGCGGCCCCGGCGAGGCGTACCCGGACAGCGGCCAGGCGGTGCGGATCGGGCGATTCTCGAGCAGTGTCGACGGCCTGCAGACGCCGTACGTCTTCCCCCAGGAGAACGGCAACCGCACGGCCGTGCGCTGGGCCCGCCTGACGGACCCGGACGGCACGGGCCTCCGCATCGACGGCGACCCGACGTTCGACTTCACGGCCCGCCGCTGGACGGCGGCGGCCCTGGAGGCGGCACGGCACACGGACGAACTGGAGTCCGGCGAGCTGGTGCACCTGACGCTGGACGTCGCGCACCACGGCCTCGGGACGGCGGCCTGCGGGCCCGGGGTGCTGCCGCGGTACCGGCTGGTGCCGCAGAAGACGTCGTTCACCCTGTTCCTGCGGCCCGTGGCGGGTGTGTCGCAAATTGAGACCCCTGGACGCTCCCGGATGCGGTGTCGTTGAAGGTCCGGACGGCCGCAGGACAGGAGCATCCCGGATGACCCCTTCCACGACGACGCCTTCGAGCGCCCGGCAGCTGGCGACACCCAGCGCGCTGGGCTTGGCCGACCTCGTCGCGATCTTCGACGACCTCCAGTTCACCCTCAAGTGCTGCGAACGGCTGGTGGCCGAGCTGGCCCACCCGCGGGTCGACGCGGTGGTCGTCGAGGCACTGTGGGTGTCGGCGCTCAACTCGTACGCGCGCTGCTTCCGCACCGGCGACCGCGGCATGGGCTTGACCATCGCCGACGTCAAGGCCACCGAGGTGCCGGGCGAGGTCGCCGAGTGGCACGCGCTGCTCGTCCGGATCCGCGACTTCTCGATCGACGGGCCGGTCAACCCGCGCGAGACCTACTCGGTGGGCGTCTCACAATCCTCGACCGGCGAGGCCGCGGGAATGGTCATCACCTCGGCGGTTCAGCCGCTGGTGGACGACGTCACGGTCCGGCAGACCGGGCGGCTGGCCTTCGAGCTGAGCCGCCTGGTGGACGAGCGCATCAAGGAGCACCAGGCGAAGGTGTTCGAGGCGGCTTCCAAGCTGACTCCCGCCCAGCTCGCGGCCTTGCCCGACATCGAAGTCGCGTCTCAGTAAGTCTCATTAATGCGTCTCATTATTCGACGCCAGGAAGGTGCCGGTAGATCGTCGCCCGGGAGACGCCGAGGGCCGTCGCGATGTCGGCCGGGGCGTGGCCCGCGTCGTAGAGGCGGCGAGCGCCTTCGATCGTCTCCGGGCTCATCACCGTCGGCCGGCCGCGGCGGGCGCGTAGCTTGACCTCGGGTTCCGGCACCGCGTACAGCCGGTCGACGCCGTCGAGGACCGCGGCGCGCAACTCGTCCGGTGGAGCGTCGGCGAACAGCACCACCGGGTCGCTGAGCATCGCGATCGCCTGCGCCGCGCGGACCTGGCCGGCCAGGTCCGCGTCCGGGCCCGCCACCAGGTGGTTCGCCTTGAGCATGCCGTCGCGGAAACGCTCGAACACCGCCTTCGACGCGGTCAGCCCGAGATCCCGCAGGTTCATCCGCAGCAGGTAGCGGTGGCCGAGCCACACGTCGAGGAGGCCTTCGATCGCCGCCGCCCGGGGATCGGCGGCGTCCGCGGCCTTCGTCATGGCCGTCTCGAGGTCGGCCAGGAGCGGTTCGGCCAGCGCCGTCACGATGTCGGCCTTGCCGGGGAAGTGGTACAGCACCGCAGTCTTGGTGACGCCGACGCGTTCGGCCAGCTCCCGGACCGACGTCGCGTGGAAGCCGCGCTCGGAGAACTCCTCGAGCGCGGCGCGCAGGATCCGGGCGCGGGTGTCGTCGGTCATCGCCCGAGCCTAGCCGCTTGCCTGACCGATGGACAGGAGCGTACGGTCGGGACTGACCGATGGTCAGGACCTTGATGGGGGTATCACCATGACCGAGCAGACCGTACTGATCTCCGGCGCGGGCGTCGCCGGGCCGACACTGGCGTACTGGCTGGCCCGCGCGGGCTTCCGGCCGACCGTGGTCGAACGCGCCGCCGGGCTGCGCTCGAGCGGCAGCCCCGTCGACGTCCGCGGGCCGGCCAGGCACGTCGCCGAGCGGATGGGCATCACCGCGAAGCTGCGCGAAGCGGCCACCACCGTGACGTCGCTGAAGTTCGTCGACGACGCGGGCCGCCGGACCGGGCGCGTCACGATGGGCGGCGACGGCGGCATCGAGCTGCCCCGCACCGACCTCGCGGCGATCCTGCACGAAGCCGCCCGGACGGACACCGAGTTCGTCTTCCACGACTCGATCACCGAGCTCCACCAGGACGACGGCGGCGTCGACGTCACGTTCGAGCGAGGTGCCCCGCGGCGCTTCGACCTGGTGCTCGGCGCGGACGGCCTGCACTCGGCCGTGCGGCGGCTGGCGTTCGGGCCGGAGCACGCGTTCGTCGAGCACATGGGCGTCTACATCGCGACGCTGCCGCTGGCCGAGCCGCCGGCCGACCGCACGGAGCTGGTGATGTACAACTCGCCCGGCCGGGCGGTCGCGGTGCACCCGGCGCGCGGCAACGGGATCGCGGCGTTCATGTTCCGCGGCGACGCCGTGCCGGGGTTCGACCACCGCGATTCGGCACTGCACAAGCGGATGCTCGCCGAGGCGTACGAGGGTGCGGGCTGGCGCGTGCCGGAGCTGCTGGAGCGCGTGCGCGAGGCGGACGACCTGTACCTGGACTCGGTGAGCCGGGTGCGGATGGACGCCTGGGCGTCGGGGCGGATCGCGCTGGCCGGCGACGCGGCGTCGTGCGTGTCGCTGTTCGGCGACGGCTCGACGCTGGCGATGGCCGGCGCGTACACCCTGGCCGAGGAGCTGGGCCGGACCCCGGGCGACGCGGCGTCGGCCTTCCGCCGGTACGAGAGCGCGCACCGGAGGCTGGTGGAATCCAAGCAGCGCACTGTCTCCACGGCCGCGGCCCTGCTGATCCCGGCGACGCGCGGCGGCCTGGCGGCCCGCAACTTCGGCACGCGGCTGCTGCCGCTGGTCACGGCCGCGCGACGGCTGGTGCCCGCCCGCGCCGCCTGACCCGGGACAAGCGCCCCAAGGTGGCCTTCGGTGCGTTCAACGCACCGAAGGGCCCCTTGGGTGCGTTGAACGCAACCAAGGCCACCTTGGGGCGCTCAGGTCAGGTCTTGCTGGTCCGGGCCCGCCACGGGCTGAACCGCGCCGGTGGAACCCGCCGCCGCGGCCCGCGCACCGGCTGAGCCGGGCCGGTGCGCCGCGCTGGTCCGGCGAACCGTGGCCACCCTGCGAACGTGCCGAGCTGGCGCGCCAGGCCGATGTGCCCACCCGACGTGCCCACTCGGCGAACGTGCCGAGCTGGCGTGCCAGGCCGATGGGCTCACCCGGCGAACGTGCCGAGCTGGCCTGCCCGCCCGGCGTGCCCGCCCGGCGAGCCACGCTTACCGGGCGAGCCGGCGTGCCCGCCCGGCCCGCGAGCCGGGGACTTCGGTCAGCTTCGGCGCGAACGCCCGTCGCCAGGCCGAAGAGGCCGCGGCGGCGAGCCGGATCGAGACCGAAGCGCAGGCGTCGCGCAACGAACGCCTGACGCTCGTGGAAGCCGACGGCAAGCGGGCGCTCGGGGAGGCGGAAGCGGCCGGTGAAGCGGCACGGCTGGCGGCGTACCGCGACCTGCCCGAGGGCGTGCTGACCGGGTTGGCACTGAAGGAGCTGGCCGGCAACCTGCCGCGGATCGACAGCCTGGTCGTGACACCGGATCTGCTCACGCCGCTGCTGACGAAGCTGGGCGTGCGGTCGTGAGCCTCGCCCCGCGCGTCGTGCTGGTGCACCGGCGCACCGAACTGGACGAGCTGCTCGCCCGGCACGGCACCCGCGGCCAGGCGGAGCTCTTCCTGCGCACGCGCGGGCGTGACCTGGCGGAGGTGACCGAGGCGGACGCCGCCGTGCGCGCGGCGCTCGCCACGGCGTCGGCGGCGATCCCCCTCGATTGGCGCCGCGGCGAGGTCGAACGGGCGGACCTCGACCGGTTCCTGTTCACCCCGGAAGACGTCGTCGTCGTGGTGGGCCAGGACGGGCTGATCGCCAACGTCGCCAAGTACCTCGACGGCCAGCCGGTGATCGGCGTCGCCCCCGGCGCGCCCGGCGTGCTGGTGCACCACCCCGCCGCCGCCGTCGCGGACCTGGTGCGGTCCACCGGCGACGTCGAGCACCGCACGATGGCCGAGCTCACCGCGGACGACGGCCAGCGGCTGCTGGCGCTGAACGAGATCTACCTGGGCCACGCCGGGCACCAGACGGCCCGCTACCGGCTGCGGGTCGGTGGCGGGCCGGCGGAACGCCAGGCGTCGTCGGGAGTCCTGGTCGGGACGGGCACCGGGGCGACCGGCTGGTGCGGGTCGGTCTGGCGGGAGCGTGGGAGCGGCCTCCGGCTGCCCGCGCCCGGCGAGGCCCGGCTGGTCTGGTTCGTGCGCGAGGCGTGGCCCTCGCCGACGACCGGAACCACGTGCACGGAAGGGGATCTGACGTCGATGCCGCTGACGGTCGAGGTCGAATCCGACCGCCTGGTCGCGTTCGGCGACGGCCTCGAAGCCGACAAGGTCGCCCTCACCCGCGGCCAGACGGCGACGTTCGTCCCCGCCGCGAAGACTGTCCGCTTGGTCCGGTGAGCGACTGGGACACAATGCGGCAACGTCGTCACATTTCCGGGCTTCGGCCGCCAGAATGACCTCCTCGCCGAAGATCGAGGTGCGAAGGTGGCCGGATGACGTGGCTTGTGTGGGTGCTCGGCGCGGTGGTGATCGCCGCCGCCGGGTTCGGCGTGGTCGCGTTGCCCCGCCTGCGGGAGCTCGACCTGCGCCGGCGGACGGCGTGGTCGGCCGCGCGGGCGGCGATCGACAGCGCGTCCGTGAGCCGGGACGCCGCGGCCGCTCCCCTGCCGGAAGCCGAGCAGCTGCTGACCCGGGCAGAGGCTCTCGCGGGCGCGCACGGTGGCGAGCGGGCGGCCCACACGGCCGAGGAGCACGCGCGCCGCGCCGACGCGCTCTGGCGGGCGGCCGCCCGTGGTTGACCGGATTCGCTGGGCTCTGCTGGCCGTGGCCGTCGCCGTACTGGTGACGTTCCTCCTCGTGCAGAAGCAGAGCACCGACGTCAGCTACGGCCAGGCGCCGGGGGCCAAGGACCCGATCCCCGAAGGTTCCGCCGGCGAGCTGAGCGGCGCGACCGTCCCTTCGACCGAGCAGATGACGGCGATGGTCAAGGCCTCCGCGGTCGTGCGGCTGCCGGGCGCGATCGCGACCTGGGACGACCAGGCCGTGAAAGCCGCGGCCGGCGGCACCGGATACCGGGTCCTCGTCGCGCCACCCGGGCTGAAGAAGGCGGACAGCACCCGGGTGCACGACGTCGACGCCGCGACCGTCCGGGTCGTCGGCACCGAGGTCAGTGGCGGAATCCTCCAGGCCTCGCCCGACCGCGCGTCGGAGTGGATCCGCGAGTTCGCCACCGGCGACGTCACCGAGTCGCTGACCACTCTCGTCGCGCACTTGAACCACCAGCCCGAGCCGCCGGACCAGGCTACGATCGCCCGGCGTGACCCGACAGCGGAGGAGCTGGCCGCCACCACCACGGCGCTTCGCGGCACCGGCCGGTTCATCGCCCCGGGCGCGACGCTGAAGGACGCTCCCGCCACCACCGCGGCCTTCCCCGGCGCGCAGCCGTTGTACGTCGCCCTGCCGCAGCAGCCGATCGGTCAGCCGCTCGTCCACTTCGGACCGGCGTTGGCGAAGGAGTTCCCCGGCCGGCCGATCGTGGCGGTGTACGGCCAGTGGGTGGAGTACGACGGCCCGTCGGCCGCCGCCTTCTCCGAGGTCGTGACGGCGAGCTTCTACGGCCAGTTCGCCGATCGGCTCAGCACCTACGCCTACCCGCAGGGCAACGTGCTGGGCGCGTGGCTCGACCGCGTCACGGCCATCCGCTACGCCGGGCTGTTCGACCGTCCGCTCCCCTACACCCCGTTCGACCCGCTCCGAGTCGCACTGCCCGCGCTGCCCTGGCTGTTCGCCGCCTGCGCGGCCGGGTTCCTCGTCCTCTCGGCCCGCCGGGTGGCGCGACCGGGCCGGCCCACCGGCGCGGGCGTGCCGGCGCGCCTGGCCGGGCTGACCGCGCTCGCCGTCGAGATCTCGGGACTCACCGACGGCGCGTCGGCCGCGGCACTGACCCGCGGGATCACCCAGCTGACGGCGGCCCGGGAGGCGTTCACCGAGAAACTCCCGGACCGGCACGTCCACGGGCTGCTCGACGCGGCCGAGTCCGATTTGGACACCACCGCCGAACTGCTCGGCCGCCCGGACTACCGGCCCGCCGCGTTCTTGCAGGGGAGGCTCGCGTGAAACGCTTCTTCGGCTCCGCGTTCGGGATCGCGGTGCTCGGCTGCCTCGTGCTGGCGGGCTGGGCGGTGTGGTCGGCGGGGGTATTCGACTCAGCCGTCGCCCGGCAGCTGCGGTCGGCGTCGGTGTACGTCGCACCCGGGGTCACGCTCGACCGGCCCGCCGCCGAACGCGTGATCGGCAACCGGCGGCTGGTGGTGGCGTTCCTCGAGCCGGGCGCGGACCTGAGCGACGCGTGCGACAGGCTGGGCGGCGCGGCCGACGGCACCCTCGCCGTGATGCTCAGCCGCGACGGCGACGACTACGAGAAGTACGGCTGTTCCCGGCTTCCCGGCGGTGACGACGAGAACTTCGGCAAGGCGTTCGTCGCGGAGTCGATGATCGGCAACGGCATCGACGCCTTCGCCGACCGGCCCGTCGAGGCGCTGAAGGTGATGGTCGTCAACTACGACCTGCTGGTGCGCTCCGGCGCGATTCCCGACGGCGGCCGCACGGTCAGCCCGTCGCTGCCGCGGTACCTGGTCGCCGCGGCCGCGGTCGGCACGGTGGTCCTGGGCTCGCCGGCGCTCTACCTCGCCGCCCGCCGGGCCGGCCGGACTTCGGTGGCACGGCGCGAACGCCGGGACGCGGAAGCGGACGAGCGGACCGAGCTGGCGGGGGCCGCGGCCGTGCTGGCCCAGGAGATCATCGACCTGGACAAGCGCTACGCCCGGCAGACGGGCAAGAGCAGGTTCGCCCGGGACTACCGGACCCTCGTGTCCGACTACACGAACCTGCTGCCGGATCTCGACCGGGAAACCCCCGAGCTGCGGGCCCGGGTCGAAAAGCTGCTGACCCGGACCCGCAAGCTGGCCGCTCAGGTGCCGTAGCGGGTCTTGACGATCGACGGCGTGTCGAGGTTGTGCCCCGCGTCCATGCTCTGCGCGAGCCGCAGGTACTGCCCCTCGGCCCACATCAGCGGACCCGCGCTGCCCGTGGGGCGGCCCAGGCCGAAGCAGCCGACGTCCGCGCGGTCCCAGACCTGCTCGGGCACGAAGTACCCGTCGTTGGCCGAGTCCGCCATGGACTTCAGGTACACCGCCGCCGAGCGGCCGTTGGCGAGTTCGTACTGCCCCCGCTCCCCCGACAGCACCGGCCACAGCCGCCCGAACCGCTGACTCCCACCCGCGGGCCAGCCGTTGCACGTCGCGGTGCTCTCGCCGTAGTTGTCGTGCGGGTAGCGGTGGAAGTAGACGTCGCCGTCGGGCAGCGTCACCTGCATCGCCGAGTTGCCGTCGGACGCCGCCGCCGTCGGCGCGACCGAGTTCGCGATCGTCGTGTCGTTCGCCGGGCGGATGCCGAGCCGCACCAGGTCGAGGAAGCCGAAGTCGGTGACGTCGTGTTCGTAGAAGCAGCCTTCGTCGAAGCAGAGCGTCGCTCCGTCGTTGGGGTTCCCGGCGCGGTCGAGGCGTTCGTAGTAGGTGTGCCCGCCCCAGTAACCGGACGTCGTCACCGTCCAGCCGGCCAGGGAGTTGCGCCACGAGTCCGCTGTGGACTCCCACGACGTCGCGCTCGCGGTGTCGCCGTTCGCCCGGGCGATGGCGCCCGCGGCGATCAGCCCGGCGATCTCGGCGGCCACCGACGACGGCGACTTGCCGTACTGCTCTTCCCACCGCTCGGTGGTGTCCGGGCCGGTCGCCGTGATGTGGTTCGCCGTCGTCTTGACCTTGGCGTACGTCGAGGCGTCGGTGAGGCCGGTCAGCCAGGCCAGCAGGATCGCGTCGGCGTCCTGGTCGAGCTGCTCGCAGCAGCCGAGCTGCTGGGCGCTGGCGCCGGCGACGCCGGAAACCGGGCTGTAGCGCGGGAAAGATCCCGCCGGGTACGTCATGCCGTCGCCCGCGGTCGGGCTGCCGATCCACTGCGAGTTCCACAGGAACTGGGCCATCCGCTTGGCCTGCGCGCTGTCGCCGGCGGCCAGGAGGCCGGTCGCCTGCTGGTAGAGGTCGCGGCCCCAGACGCGGTGGTAGCCGTCGTTGAGCTGGTCGCCGCCTGCGAAGTTGCCCCACGGCGTCGCGAGGCCCGCGACGCTCGCGCCCGGGTGCTGCTTGTCCTCGGCGGTCTTGAGCGCCATCGCCGCGACGTAGTAGGCGCGACGCCGTTGCGTGTCCCCGGAAACGCTGGCGGGCGCGGGTTTCAGACCACCCGCATAAAAGTTCCAGCCGCTGCGGTAGGAGCTTGACAGGGCCGAGAACCCGCTGCTCAGTGAGCCGCTCGCGGCGGACGTGGCCGCCGCGGCGGTGCCGCCGTAGCCGAGCGCGACGGTGAACGTGGTGTCCGTGCCGACCGGGATCTGTCCACATTGGACGACGTTGCCCGTACCGGAGATGTTGTCGAACTGGTTGTTCAGGTTCTTGTCGGCACGCAGGTCCACCAGGCAGTCGCTGCCCGCGCCGCTGTAGCCGTTGTCGTGGGCGGTGAAGCCGGTCGAGACGCGCAGCGCGGACACGACCGTGGTGGCGGTGCCGCCGAACAGCGTCTCGGTGCCGCCGGCGAGGAGGCCGCTGCCGTCCCACCAGGCGTTGTCGTTGGCGCCGCCGCCGGCCATCGACGGGTTGGCCAGGAGATAGAGCCGGTAGCTGCCGCCGTCGAGGGACTGGAACCGCGTGTTCCGGACGAGCGTGGCGCGGGCCGGGTCGGTGACGTAGTCGGTGGTGATGCGGTACTTCCCGCTCTTGGCGGTGTTGGTGACGGTGTACTGCAGGGCTTTCTCGTCGGGCATGGTCACGACGTGGTTCGTGGCGTCGCGCTCCACGTCCACGAAGCTGCTGCCGTCGGTGACGACGAACTGCATGTCCTGCATGTTCGGGACGTGCAGCCGCTGACCTGCTCCGGAGTCCCGATCGTGGGGCAGATCTGGGGCAGTCATACCCGACCCGGCCAGTTTGGGGCGAACGTGGGGCCAGCAGCGTCGTCACCGCGATGCTGCCGTTCAATCCGGCCAACCCGCAGGACAACAGGTTCGCCGGCCAGGTGCTGCGGGTCCGCATCGGCCCCCGCGACCAGGACGTCTCCTTCTACTCGGTCCAGGTCCGGCTGGCCGACGGGACCGAGCGGCGGGTGCGGGTGACCAACGAGGTGATGGACCTGCTGTTCGGCAACGGCCAGACCCCCCTCCGTCAGGCCCTGACTCAGGTGGTCCATGCGGCTATCGGGAACGACGCGGTCGACGGCGCGTTCCAGCAGGTCGCCCTCCGGGCGGCGCACGCACAGGCCCAGAGCGCGCCCGCGGCCGGAGAGGATCGGATTTCTGATGCGGAACTCGTCGCGGCCGTCCAAGCGGTCCTGGACGAGGCGCGCAACTTCCCCGACGGTCTCGACGCGCACGCAGCCCAAGCGGTGCGGCGGCTGGAGCAGGTCGTCGAGGACTACGAGCGCTGGCGTCGGGCGGCGCAATGAGCAGCCCTCGGACGATGCAGGTCCAGTGGCCGGACGCTTCCTCGACTCAAGTGGCAAGGAGACGTTCCCGATGTCCGGGAGTGTCCTGCGAGGACTGATCGACGCCGCCCAGCCCACCGGGTGCGCGCTCGCGATCGCGCTGGTGATCATGGGGCTCGGGCTTATCGTGAAGAATGCCGACCGGCTGGCCAACGCGGTTGCCTGGTGGATGATGGCGTGCGACCGTCGCGCTGCCTGCAGAGCCGCGCTCGCTGCCAAAGGCCCGAAGGAGCGCGAGCATGCGCTCGCGGTGCTTGACCGGCTCCAGCAGCGCGCAGGCCGCGCTCTGGCGTGGCCTGGCCGACCGCGTCCACTATGTCGGCGACTTGGAAGCCGGCGTCGCAGAGCTGCGCGCCGGGCACGTCGGCCTGGTGGTCCTGGTCAACAAGTACGACGGCATCGACCTGCCCGGCACCGCGTGCGAGATGTTGGTCATCGACGGCATCCCCCGGCCGATGTCGGCCGCCGATCGCCGTGAAGCCGCTGCGCTGATCGACAGCCCCACCCGCCGGGCCCGCGACGCCCAGCGCATCGAACAAGGCATGGGCCGCGGTGTCCGCGACGTCCAGGACCACTGCGCAGTTCTGCTGCTCAGTGCTGGGCTGGCCATCGCGGTGCACGACAATGCCTGGCTGGATCAGTTCTCCCCCGCCACCCGCGCACAGCTGGTGCTCAGCCGCGACGTCGCCATCCAGCTCTACGGTCAGGGCGTCGATGGTGTCCGTAGCGCCCTGTCAGTCTGCCTGGACCGCCACCCCGAGTGGGTCCAGCGCAGCCGGCTCGCGCTGGCCTCGGTGCGCTACCGCAACGTCGGCGCCGTCCGGCCGGAAGCGATCGCTGCCCGCGAGGCGTTCGACCTCGCCGTCGCCGGACAGACGTCCCAGCTGCCGACCGGCTGCAAAACGCGATCAACGGCCTCACCGACCCCGCGCTGCGCGGCTGGGTCCGCGAGCAGAAGGCCGGCTACCTGCACTTCACCAATCCCAACCTCGCGCAGCAGCAGCTCGGCGCCGCGATCCGAGAGAACCCGATGGTGCTGCGCCCGCGATCCTGGCCGACGACGGCCGTTTTTACCTCACTATGGATGGCAAGCTTGTGTGCGGTGGCCGAAAGATCCGCGGCACTAAGCCGTCGCGGCGGCTCCCTGCGACTCGGCGAGCCGGCAACTCCTACCCGTGCTGGCGCGGACAAGCTGCGCTACCTGCTCGGGCTCGTATCCCCACTTGACGGTGTAGAAACGCAGCAGGTAGTCCCGGCGAGCCTCCGAGAGGTCCTCGATGTCGACAAGATCCTCGCCCGACCTGGCTTGGTCCATGGTTACTCACCCGTCCACGATTTGAACGAAGTACCGACCGAGTCTGCCCGGCGGGCCCCAGGCCCGCCGCTGGTGAGAGGCTCGTAGACCGCCCTGGCCACCAGTCCAGCGGCCGCGAGAGCTGCAGGAGACTCACCCGGGAATGCTCGAACCGGGCATCCCGAACTGCTGGCTGAGATCATCCGCGAGTTGGCGGGCCACCTCTCGCAGGGCTGCAGCGTCGTCATCGGCGGAGAACGACGCCTCCACGGGCAGCAGGTTCCGGACCCCACGCGCCTGCTGGACGGGGTGATATTGAGAGTTCGGTGGCCCTCCGAACATTCGGTTGTCGATCGCCATCAAGGGGAGACTTCTCGGAAGGTCGTCCCACAGCAAAGTCGCACGGGTCACGATCGTCCCGACCCCACCAAGTCCGCGCACGTGAGACGACGCCAACGCAATCGCCTCCGCAATCACGGCATCGACAAGTCTCACAGGCACCGGCCGAACATCGGTGACCCGGTCGGAGAGGCGGGCACCACGCAGGAACTCGAACAACCCATCGCCAGCGCGACGGAGCCGTCGTGATGCAACTCCACCAAGGCACAATCGACCAGCTCATGGGGATCGGTCGAGTAGTGATTCGACCGGATGACCCAGCGGCGCAGACCATTCCGCGGGTTGATGATCGGACCATCCGACAGCAGCTCGTTCAGCACCGGCACCCGGCCTTGCGACTTCCCGAACACCTCGGAGACCAGCTCCAGTGCGTTCAACATCGTCGAGGTCACCCCCTCGCGTTCCGGACGCCCGCTCAGCAGAGGCAACGGTGCGACTGGCCGAGCCACAACCGCCACCCAGACGCCCTGCTTCAGGTCGATCTCAGGAATCAAGCCGTCGATCAGCGCGTCCAGCGCCGCACGATCGTCGCCCCGCCGGGTGAACCGATCACGATAGGCGCGCTCGAGTTGGCTCTCCGACATCCAGTTCGTGTCTGTTCCGTAGCGATACGGAACACCCATCTCGTTCTTCTCACCGATCACGTGGGGCGTGTCCGGGCTCGGGGGCACGAACACGGCGACCAGGCCAGGCTCCCCGGCCTCGCCGTCGAGCGCCTCTATCTGCAGGCCGTCGACCAACGGCCGCACATATCGGTTGGCAAACGACCGCAGGGCTTGCCGGTCCCGCTCACCATTCGGTACGCCGGTCAGCCCGACAGCACGCTCGTTCTCCTCACGGACCCCGTGGACGATCAGCCCGCCACGGGTGTTGGCCATCGCCGCGATGTCCTTGGCGAACTCCAGTCGCTTCTTCTCGACCTCGGGCGGCAGCGCCTGCTTCCAGTCGAGGTCGTCGGCCTCAGCCATCCCAGCCTCGACCGCCCGCACGACCATGGCATGAGTCAGCGGAGTCGGAGACAAGCCCAACTCCGCATGGAGTCGCGACCACATGATCGGCATCACACAATGCTAATCGCCCGAATCTTCCGCACACCGACCGGATCTCCGGACGATCGAATTCCGGTTTTATCAACATGCTCGCGCGCCGAGGGCAGCAACGCGACGTCCTCGAGCACCTTCGCCACCGACCGCTGTTGGTCGGTGACACCGTTCGGAGGGACCTGTGTGCCGTGTGGGGTGAGGCTGTCGGCTAGGTCCAAGGTGGACAGGGCGTTGGACACGGCGCCGGCGCCATGGTCGTCCGGTCGGTCGCAGCCGCACGTGCCTCGACCGCGGGTGTCGGTGAAATCGGTTTCACCGACCGCCAGGCCGGGCCCCTTGCGGCACGGGTCGTCTGTGGCCGCGAACTCGGCTAGGAGAGGTTTCCGTGTCCGAGCGGATCGAACCCGTTCTCGAGGTAGGCGGTCCGTTCGGTGTGCACGACGTCGAGGCACACGGCGACGCGGCGCGCCATGTGCGGCCGAAGCATCCCCGCGGCTTCGGCTCGGGTGGCGAACTTCGAGCGCTTCAGCTCGCCCTCGGCCAGGCGCAGCGCTGCGATCTGGGCATCATTGAGGACACCGCCGTCGAACAGGACTGTTGACCGGACTACGGAGCGACACGCCGACCAGATATCGGCCGTCGGCACGGCCCGCTCTGTAGATCTCGTCACCTTCAACAACGGAGGGTGGCCGAGGATGCCGGAGTATGTGCAGCGAGATATCGGGGCGATCCAGCTCCCCCGATGGGGGCGCGTTGTCGCGGCGGAGGGCGCGGCGGCCTGGCTGGTGGTGGATCCGGACGGAGCTCCGGTCGAGCCGATCCGCCGGTTCCTGGTCGACTTCGCCGCACAAGGCATGAGGCCGACGTCGCTTCGCAGCTATGCCTACGACCTGCTGCGCTGGTGGAGGTGGTTAAGGGCGGTCGAAGTCGAGTGGGATCGAGCAAGCTCAGCCGAGGTGCGGGACCTCGTGCTGTGGCTCAAGGAGACCGAAAAGCCTCGTAACGCCGCACGCACGAAGTCGGCGACGACCGCAGGGACGATCAATCCGATCACCCGCAAGCGCTATCTCGGCGACAAATACGAGCCCCGCACCGTCCGGCACAGCAAGCGGTGTTGCGCACTTTTTACGAGTTCTGGCTGGGCGAGGGGGTCGGTCTAAGCAACCCCGTCGCGCTCGCCCGGCGCGGCCAGCGCCCCCACGCGCATCACAACCCGCTGGAACCCTTCCGGAACGAGGGCAAGCTCCGTTACAACCCCAAGGTCCCGAAGCGCCGGCCTCGCATGATCGAAGACGATCGCTGGATCGAGCTGTTCGGCGCACTACGTTCGAACCGGGACCGCGCGATGTTGACGCTGACCGTCAGCAGCGCGAATCGCTCCGCTGAGCTGCTCGGAGTCCGGGGCATGGATGTGGACTGGGGCGACCAACTCGTCCGGGTAGTGCGCAAGGGCACCACAGCCGAGCAGTGGCTTCCGGCCAGTCCCGACGCGTTTGTCTGGATCCGGCTCTACGTCGCGGAACTCGGTGAACCGCTCGATCCGAACGAGCCGCTGTGGTGGACGTTGCGGCGCCGCGACCGCGGCGAAGGCCTCCGCCGCCAACCCGTGAACTACGAAGCCTTGCGCGCCGTGCTGCGCAGGGCCAACGTCGCCCTCGGTACGAACTGGACGATGCACGACCTTCGACACACCGCGGCCCTGCGCATGGCTCGCAACAGCTCGTTGTCGATGCGCGACGTCCAGATCATTCTCGGACACCTGCACCTCAGCACCACCGCCGACATCTACCTGGTCGAGGACGAAGCCGAAGTCATCCGCCGTGTTCACGAGCACTTCACAACTCGCGAACGGCAAGCGCGCGAGCCGACGCCGCCCCCGTCGAACGGCTACGACCCGGCCGACCTGACCGTACTGTTCAGCGGAGGTGCCGGATGACCGCGATGACGACCGCCCCACTGGGCAAGTCAGATTCCGGCCCCCGCCGGCCACCACGCCAGACCGAGTCTCCTGTCGGCGATCTGGATCAGCTCGGCATCGAGGAAGTTCTGCAACAGATTCAGGAGTTGCCGGGCTTTCCTCCGCCGGGCCAAGGGAAACCCGGCAAGCCGCTGCGCGGAGCCCGGCTGATCTTGGAGTGGTTGCAGCAGCGTCCCGGGAGCGGTTGGCAAGATCGCTGGTTGGCGTCCGGCGCCGAGGCGGGCAAGCACTGGCTCCGCACGTTGATCCAAGACGACCCCCGCCAGGAGACGACTGCGCTCGAGGAAGTGATGGCAGGGCTTCGCTGCCTGCTGCTCCGCCGAGTGGTGATAGCGAACTCGACTTCCTCGCGGCCTACTGCTCACGGTCGCTGCTCAGCGACACTCGCGTAGTGGTGACGCCCGAGGTCTTCGACCGGATTGAGCGGGCCGGGATTCGGTGCGGGATGCCAGCCAAGAGCGTCCGCCAAGGCCTTGTGGTTATCACCAAGGTGGTCCTTCGCACCGGGCGACCGCCCGAGGAGTTGGTCGGCGACGACATCGTGGCGTATCGAACGTGGGACCGCAGCAGGGCAGGACGATGCCAGAAGGGTGAATACGCGGCCTGGGATCTCCTACGGGACGCGGACATCTTCCGCAATGAGCCTTCGCTGAAGGAGGTGCTGCTCAAAGGGCAGTGGCCCACCACAGAGTTGGTGGACCGCCACGCGATCCAGTGTGAGCATGTCCGTGACGCTTTAGTGCGCTACCTCGACGAACGACGTCCGGGCCTCGACTACGGCTCCCTGCGGAACCTGGCCAGCATCCTCGCGGGCCTGTTCTGGGCGGATGTCGAACGGCATCACCCCGGCATCGAAAGCCTGCACCTGCCCAACGATGTCGCCGCCGATTGGAAAGTACGACTGGCTCTCATCACCAAACCGGGGCAACCGCCACGGGCCCGCCGCAGTCTTCTTCACATCTACACGCAGGTCAGGAGCTTCTATCTCGACATCCAGGAATGGGCCACCGAGGACCCGAGTTGGGTGCCGCACGCCGTTCCCTGCCCGATTCGAGCGGGCGAGACCGACGGCCAGGTGAAGGCCAGGAAGAAGACAATCGCGACGATGCACCAGCGGGTGCGGGACCGCCTCCCTCATCTTCTTCAGCTGGTCGAAGCTGCTGAAAGGGACAAGTCCGAGCAAGCCGCGCTCCTTAACGTCGCGAAGGCGACGCCTGTCGGGGCGACGTTCCTGCACGACAACGCCGAGTACATCCGAGTCCACATCAAGAATTCGGCGGACCGCGTCGTGATCAGAGAGGTCGCCACGGGCACCCAGGTCGACATCGTCCGCCGAGAGCTGGAGGCGTTCTACGCCTGGGCGATCATCGAGACGCTCCGCCACACCGGCGTCCGGCTCGAAGAGCTGCTGGGAATCACGCACCTGGCGCTGGTGTCCTACCGGGTCCCGGCGACCGGCGAAGTCGTTCCGCTCTTACAGATCGTGCCTTCCAAGAGCAACGAAGAACGCCTCCTGGTCGTGAGCCCCGAGCTGGCCAGCGTCTTCGCCAGCATCGTCACAAGGCTCCGCGCTGACAACGGTGGCACCATCCCGCTCGCGGCCCGCTACGACACGACCGAGCGGCTTGTCGAGGCACCACTTCCCCATCTTTTCCAGCACAAGCTCGCCTGGCGGCCAACGGTTCTGAGCGGCACCACGGTCTACAAGATGCTCAAGCAAACGCTGGAGCTCGCCAGCGTCACCGATGCCGCCGGTCAGCCGCTGCACTACACCCCGCACGACTTCCGAAGAATTTCGCCAGCGAGGCCGTCGCCGGCGGGTTGCCCATCCATATCGCAGCCCGGCTACTCGGCCACGCCTCGCTCTCCACCACGCAGGCCTACCTCGCGGTCTTCCAGGAAGACCTGATCCAAAGCTATCGAACGTTTCTCGACCAACGCCGTGCAGTCCGCCCCTCTACCGAATATCGCGAACCCACCGACCAGGAGTGGAACGAGTTTCAACAGCACTTCGAGCTTCGAAAACTTGAACTCGGAACCTGCGGCCGTCCCTATGGCACACCCTGCAAACACGAGCACGCTTGCATCCGCTGTCCCAGCTTGCGCGTCGACCCGAACGCCCGCGGCCGGCTTCTGGAGATCGCCAGGAACCTCGGCGACCGTATCGGTGAAGCCAAGGCGAATGGCTGGTTGGGTGAAGTCGAAGGTCTACAGACCAGTCTGGAGGCTGCGAAGCGGAAGCTGGTCAGCTTGGACCGCATGCTCGCGCGGAAACCCGGTGGCCCAGTCAGCCTCGGCCTACCGACCATCACCACGTCGTGACCCGAGGACTCGAACGGAAGTAGTGCCTGATCTGGTCCAGCGCCTAGCGATCGGCGTGGTAGCCGTGGTGGAGATATCCGGTCGTTCCAGTGCGCAATGCGTCCAGGCAGGCATCGACACGTCGGCTCATATGGTCGTCGAGGCGAGCGACGTAGTCGTCGCGGTCGCAGTAGTCCCATCGAGACAGTTCGCCGTCCTGGAGCTTGATGGCCTGTTCCTGCTCGGTCGTCAACATTCCTCCGTCGAAGAGAAAGTTGATCAGCGGTCGTCGACCTTGGCGGGCGGGGACGCAGTCGACGACCAGCAGCCGGCCGAGTGTGATGTCGAGGCCGAGTTCTTCCTTGATCTCGCGGCGCGCGGCGTCGAGCGGATAGTCACCGTGCTCAGCGCCGCCGCCAGGGATCTCCCACTTTTCGTCGTCCCGATATTTCGCATCGACATAGGTGGGGCGCACCAACAGCACACGTCCGGCTCTGTCGCGGAAGATGACACCGCCGCTGGCTAGGTGCTGCGGGCGGGAGGAGTAGTAGTCGTCTGGGGCGGCTGGCGAAGGCTGAACCGGGGTCATGGCCGAGGAAACTACCGAACGGGCCCGCTCCTTCGGCGACCGGGAAGCGCCGCCCCTGGATAGGGCTGGTTGTCCGTCAGATGCGACCGCGTTCCTCTGTGACAACCGACCGCACCCGATTCGGTGGAGAGGCTCGTGTTCGTGAGATCCGACCGCGCGCCCGATCCTTGGCTCGAGAGGCGACACACTCCCGCTTCTCCTTGATCCTTGCCACCCTTGGCTGTTGCGAGCGTGCAGTCCCAGGTGGTGTGGTTGGCACCGGTTGCGGGACCACCATGTTGCCAGTCGGCGACCGCCAACAGCAGGTGATCCACCCAGAGAACAAGTTCCACCCCATGTACTGACGTTTCACAGCCGCCGTCGCACCGCCCTGCTTCTGCTGCCCCGACTCGTCCAGCGCGCCGACCACCAGCTCCTCGTCCTCCAGGTGCCCGGCCACGAACGCCCGCACCACCGACGTCGCCTTCTCGGTGTCCCACACGGCGTGGTTGAGCAGTCGCTGCGTCCGGTTCGGCGTTGAGTCTCCGGCGTGTTCCGCGATCGTCCACCCGTCCTTCCGCGGCAGATCGCTCATCAACGCGGCGATGTAATTGCGGGCCTGCGCAAACGGCTCCGCCCTGCCGAAACACGGCTCCAACCGGCCGTGCAACTCGGCCAGATTCGACACCGCCCGCTCACCCTCTACGATGGCAGCCGCAGCCGCCTCACGGTTTTCTTGCGTCATAACATGATCATCGCGAGGCGACTGCCCTCATGATCAACGAGGCCTCGCCGAGGCCCTCGCCAGCCAAGATCATCTAAGTGCTGCTGCCGTACTAAAGGATGTCTCGTAACCCGGTGTCGGGCTGGGTGGTGCGGTGGGTGATCATATTGGTGTGGTGCAGGTGATCACGGCGTCGCGGCCGGAGTGGATTGCCCCGTTCACCGGGCTGGAGCCGGGCCAGTTCCGGAAGCTGGTGCGGCTGGTGGCGAAGCGGGGCGGGGATGAGATCGCGGACGGCCGTCCGGGCCGGCAGTGGGCGTTGCCGCTGGCCGACCGGGTGTTGCTGGTCGCGACGTATTGGCGGACGAACCTGACGATGCGCCAGATCGGGCCACTGTTCGGGGTGTCGCATTCCGCGGCGCACCGGGTGATCGACACGATCGGCCCGTTGCTGACGCTGGCCCCGGTCCGTAAACGCCGGGCCAATGCGGTCGCGATCGTGGACGGCACCCTGGTCCCGACCCGGGATCACCGGCTGGCCACTCCGTCGAAGAACTACCGCTACTCGGCAAATGTGCAGGTCGCGATCGACGCCGAGACCCGGCTGGTGATCGCCACCGGAGATCCGCAACCGGGCAGCCGCAACGACTGCACCGTCTACCGCGACTCCGGTATCGCCGAGGTGCTCGCCGGCCAGCCAGTCATGGCCGATGGCGGTTACCAAGGCAATCCCGGGGTTGTCATGCCTTATCGCAAACCTCGAGAAGGCAGCGAAATGCCGGAGTGGAAGGAAGACCTCAACGCCACCCACCGCAAAGTCCGCGCCCGCGTCGAGCACGTCCTGTCCCGGACGAAGAACTTCAAGATCCCGCGCGACTACCGCCGAGCCGCCAGCACGCTCGCCGACACAGTGTCCGGAGTGGCGAACCTGCACAACATCCTCCTCGAAAGCTGACCGCAACACCAGCCCCACCAACCACACCCGCAGTTACGAGACATCCCTTAGGGCTGAGCTTCACGTCTGAGCAGTCATCTAAGTATCTGTTTCCGAGCTGAGGGGCAGCCGGAGGCTTTGGTGCGGACATGGGGGAACTCCTGGTAGATCGGACGGTGTCGAAGCGCCGTCCCACCAGAAGTTCCGTTGTTATCGTGCCCGATCCCCGCGGGCGATGGCACCACGGGTTCGCCGTGCTGCCGACTCGCCGCCTCTCACCAGCCTGTCCGGCCAGATCCGAGCGTTTCTTGGTTTCTCGCGACCGAACGCATTCCGCCGGGGTGGAGTCGACCAGCCATACCTCATCGGCCCACAGCGTGGTGTCAACGCCAGCAGGCGGATCACGGCTTTGACCAGGCTGGCGGCGTTGCGCAGGCGTTTGTTGTAGTCGGATTGGCCGGGCAGGTAGCGGAGCACATGCCCGAGATAGACGCGGGCGTGACGCAGGAAACAGGCCTCGGAGGTGAACCCGAGCAGGGCCTGCATCACCGCCAAGGTAATCCAGCTCCGCGTCGGCCAGTCGGGGCCGGATGCCGACGCGGGGTCGCCCTGGTGCTAGGTGCGGCGCGGCCGTGAGCAGGTCGTCGGTTCTGACGTAGAGTGCGGTCGCGAGGATGTCAATGTCGGTCGTCACAACCCGATCATTGACATCCTCGCGTCACGTCTCCAGGCGCTTGCCCCTTGGACTTACTCATCTAGAACGGCCCAAGCCGCTTCGATGCCGACCGCGATGTTGAATGACTGCTTCAAACGCACTGCGTGCATTTCTTTGAAGAGGTATTAGTGCGTCGACTCGAAGATCGCTAGAAGATCGTCGACGGTCGTTGTTGGGTTCAAGATCGCAAGCCGGATGCACGGGTATCCCTTGTGCTCCGTGGGTGTCACGAATGCGACCTGGTCTCGTAGCAATCTGGAACTCCAGGCCGAGTAATCAGAACCGGCCCAACCGGTCCGTTCGAACAGCAATACCGACAGATCGGGCTCCACTAGCAGTTTCAGGTGCTCATCGGCCCGGATGAGGTCGGCACCCGCGCGGGCGACATGCAGAGTCTGTTCGATAGCCGCCCGGTAGGCGTTGGTGCCGTGCGCGGCGAGCGAGAACCACAAGGGCAAGCCGCGGGCCCGGCGCGTGAGATGGGTCCCGAGGTCGGACGGGTTCATCTCGCTCGCATCGGCGAGAGGGTCTAGATAAGCGGCGTGTTGGGTGTGGGCCGCTTGTGCGAGCCCACGGTCTCGGTATATGAGCACGCACGAGTCATATGGACCGAACAGCCATTTATGGGGATCGATGATAAACGAGTCGGCGTGTTCGATGCCTCGATACAGGTCCTCGAGCTCGGGTGCGAGCAGACCGGCGCCGCCGTAGGCGCCGTCGACGTGTAGCCACCAGCCGAACTCCTTGGCAACGCCGGCGACACCTTCAAGGTCATCGACCGTGCCAGCGTTCGTCGAACCGGCCGTTGCGACAACCGCGAAGATCTCCGCCCGCTTGTCCGCACCGATCGACTGCGTGTAGTTGCGCAGCTGTTTCCCGGTCAGGCGTCCTCGGTCATCCGGGGGCACCGCGATCACGTCAACACCCATCACGGATTCGAGCAGGTACCGGATGGAGGAGTGCGTGTTCTCGCTAATGCAGACAGCGGCGCCCGCGACAGAGCGCCGTTCATCTGTCGAGCGGGTGCTGTGGCGTGCCGCGACGAGCGCGGACAGGTTGCCGGTGGTGCCGCCAGAGACGAATGTTCCTCCAGCTGATGCCGGGAAGCCTGCGAGGTCTGCGATCCAGCGCAGAACCTGGTTCTCGGCGTGGATCGCACCAGCGCCTTCGAGCCATGCGCCGGCGTAAATGCTCGAGGCGCCGACGAGCCCGTCGAACGCGGCAGCGTAGATCGTTGGACAGTTCGGCATGAACGCGAAGAAGCGTGAGTGGTCCAGGGACAAACAGGCAGGCTCGATGACCTCGGTCCAGAGTTCGGTCGCGTGGAGGGCGCCCACACCTTCCGGAGTGATCGTTGATCCCAAGCTTTGCTGCAGCTCTGTAGCGCTGGGGATTCTCCCCAGCGACCGCGGTTCGGCAAGCCGACGTCGGGACAGGTCGGCTAGTGCGCGGACTACTTGGTCGGCAGCGGGCGTGTACTCGTGCATCAGCGGGCGGCTCCTGTCAGAGGGGTGCGTGCTTGTATGAATGGCTGTTGCCGGACGCGTCACGATGAGGCCAGCCGGTGGCGGAATGCCTCTGCGCCACCATGTGACCGTCAATCGTGACTTTACACGGCCGCTGATGCAATGTCTTGGATGCTATAGCAGCGGCCCATGATCGTGATGATCCGGTGTGGTTGGGTCACGCCTCAGATGCCGAAGTCGCCGTTATACCACGGTTGGTTCGCGATCCGCTCGATGCTGTCGTACGTGTCGTTAGATTCGATGGCTTGCATCGCGTCAGACTTGATTCTCTCGGAGTCACCTATGCCGCGGAAACCTGACGATGACGGCAGCGTAGTCATGGTGAGCGAAGTAGTTCAGATAGTTGGTGTAGGTGATACCTTGGTCGAAGTCCTTATTGTTGGTGTGTAACGACGACTGCGTGCCTGGACCGGTTCCAGTTCCGGTTGGTAAGTATACGTCGGCGGCAAGGGCGGCACCGTCACGCATGAGCAAGCGCACATTATGTAGTGAGGGCTTACGGACCTTTAGGCACGCGGGGAGGCAGCGGAACCGCGGGGAGTTCTCCCCGCGCTCCTCCCCGCCCGCCCTACCCGCCCGGGACCAGGACAGACCTGGAAATGGGGAGGACGGGGAGGCAGCACCTCCCGGAACCCGAAACCCCTTCGAAAACAGCGAACTGGGCGCTCTGTGGGAAACTCCCCGCCTTTCGCTGAGACCCTCCTCGGTTCCCGAGCCTGGGGGGGGCGCTGTACGGCCATCTCAGCGGCCTGCGAGAGCGCCTCGCACGCTGTCCTCTGGTCCAGCGTCTTCCCTGTTCATCAAGGGGACGTGACATCACATGGCCAGTTACCTCTGTAGCGGCATCTCGCGGTGCTTCCATGCCAGGTGGATCGCCGCCGATGCTCCCGGAGACAGTTGCTTGATTTCCTGGAGGCGTCTAATCGTACTTTCCTCAAATGGCAAACCCTTAGCCGGAACGGTACCCTCATCATTGGTGTCTACCGCATTTTTGAACATTTCATCATAATATAGATCAGGATCGATGACCACGATAGTTGGCAGGTCGCCAGTCAAAGTCAAAGTCAAAGTCAAAGAATCCAAGGGCAAGCCGAGAAAATGAACACGGATTTTATCCGACTCCAACGCATGATCCATCGAACGAAATGGCCCAATACTCGTAGTCGACCAACTTACCATCGGGCGTGTCAGTGAGGCTGAGGCGTGCTGATACCGATTTCCAGCGGAGCAAGACCGGATACCTTCGGCGACGGCTCAACCAACTGCCGTTCGCTGACCTTCGTCTCTCCTATAACCAGCGAGCGGCGACAACTGCCCAAACGTCCGCTTCTGCCGCTGGGCGCACAGTCAGGAACGCAGCGCTCATCAACTGCCGCGCGATAACCTGTTTCACTTTGGACAGCTGTCAGGCGTCCCAGCACCGGCAACGTGTGTGGTTCCCACACGAGGTAAGCGACACACGCGGAGCGCCCGGAGTGACGCGAAGGACCAACGACCTGCATGTGTGTCGAGTAGTGGCCTCACTTGATCGCGGGGAACATCAATGTGCGGTCAGAGCCCACGAACAAGTGCGGTCACAACTTGCGGACAAAATCAATAGACGGCCACTCGGGGCCTGGCCCCAGCCAGAGTCGAAAAAGACACCGTCCGCTGGAGTCGCGGGTTAGTCCGGTGAAACAACCTGTTCGACGGCGGCGTCCTGGGCGAGGACCAGATCGCCTCGCTGCGCCTGGCCACTGGTGAGCTGAAGCGCTCGAAGTTTGCCACCCGAACCGAGACGCGGGGATGCTCCGCCCGCACATGGCACGCCGCGTCGCCGTCTGCCTCGACGGCGTGGACACCGGCCGCACCGCCTATCTCGAGAACGGGTTCGATCCGCTCGGGCGGGGCGAGGTCTTCTAGCCGAGCGACGTTCGGGCCCGACACCACCAGGTCAATGGCGAGTCGGCCACGTCCATTGCCGTCCTCTCACGTTCGGCAGTGGAGCGTCGGCCTCGATGGCCTTCCTCGACTCACTCGCCGTGCCCACCTGCTCGCCGGCCGCTTCGCGTTCGCCAACGGGCCCGGCCGGACGGACCCGGGCTGCAGGATGACGTTCGCGCTGTCGTCCCCGCCGCAGCTGCTGAAACAGGCCTCTAAGAGAAGGACCTCGACCTCGTCCTCCCCTGGGTCTTGCGCGCCCTCCGCCGACGCTGAGGCCGGTAACCTCCCGGCTGGAAGCGCGCGTTCACCCCGCCCAGGGCGCAACGCTGGTCAAAGCAGCTCTCCGAGCAAGCAACGAACTCACGCTGCGGACGATGCCGGACGGTTCGATATGGCCGGCGGCGAGACCGCCATGGTTCACCTGTCCGCGGACGGAGGCAGCACTGGCGGACCAGGACCCGGCCAGCTTGCTCGAATTGTGCCTGGGTGACCTCGAGCCTGGGCAGTGGGCCGCGCGGTCGCTGCTGGCCCGGGCGGTATCCCACGTGCTGGCGCGGAGACCTGTCGGCGACCGGCTGACGATGCCCTATCTGCGTCCGTAGCCGAACATCCGCCTCGGCAGTGGACTTCAGCACGTCCGGCCCACCCGAGTGCAGCCGAGCCAAGCTGGGTTTCCGACAGGGCAATGTGACTAACGCGAACCGATCCCCATCTGGTTGCCCAGGACCACAGCCGGATCGGAGACCTGAGCACGGCCAGCAGGCGGCGGAAGGTCTCAAGCGTCGAGCAGGATGTGCCGCAGGACGCGGGCCAGGTGGGCGGTGAGTGCGGCCGCGGACAGCTCGGCGAGCGGCCCGGTTCGGGCGATGTACCGGTTGACCGTCACGCCGATCAGCTGCGCCCCGAGCATCGCGACGCGGACGGCGATGTCCTCGCCGTCGACGACTTCGCGATACGCCCGGATGCTGCTCTCCTCCATCGCGCTGTACAGCTTCGCCGCGGCCTGCTGGTCCGAAGCGATACTGCGCAGCAGGACCACCAGCGGGTCGGTGGCGGCGCCGGTCTCCATCCGCTCGACGTAGGCCTGCGCGACACGTTCGGGCAGCGTGCCCGGGTCGCCGTCGATCACCGCGTCGAGCTCCCGGTGCCCCGGCACTGCGGCGAGGAATAGCTGTTCCTTCGACCCGAACTGTCGCAGGACCAGGCCGTGGGTGACGCCGGCACGCGACGCGATTTCCCGGACCGTCGCCCGGGCGAACCCGCGTTCGCCGAAGCAGCTGCGGGCAGCGTCCAGGATGGCCTGGCGGTGCCCCTCGGGGTCACGGCGGTGTGGACGTCGGGTCATGCCGGCCAATTTACCAAGTGGTCAGCAAGCATCTATGCTCGTTAATGACCAAGTGGTCAACAAAACGGAGACGGAGACCCACCATGAGCACCACGATGATCATCGGCGGCACCGACGGGCTCGGCCGCTTCATCGCCGAGCGGCACGCGGACCAGGGCGGCACGGTGGTGATCGCCGGCCGCGACGCGGGCCGCGCCGAGGCGGTCGCGAAGGAGATCGGTCCCACCGCGACCGGCCTCGGCCTGGACCTCGCCCATCCGGAGACCATCGCCGCCTCGGCCGCGGGCGTCCCGCCACTCGACCACCTGGTGATCACCGCCAGCCACCAGCGTCCGAACACGCTGCAGGACTTCGACATCGCCGCCGCGATCACCGCGGCGACCACCAAGCTGGTCGGTTACACCGAAGCCGTCCGGGTGCTGAGAGAGCGCTTCACCCCGGAGGCGTCGGTCGTCCTCTTCGGCGGCCTGGCCAAGGAACGCCCCTACCCGGGCTCCACGGTCGTCACCACCATCAACAGCGCCGTCACCGGCCTGGTGAAGACCCTGGCCGTCGAGCTCGCACCGCACCGGGTCAACGCCCTGCACCCGGGCCTGGTCGGCGACAGCCCCCGATGGCGCGACGCCGACCTGGGGACGCAAGCCGACCGCACCCCGATCGGGCGCCTGGTCACCATGGCGGAGATCGCCGACGCCACGGACTTCCTGCTCCGCAACGGCGGGATGAACGGCCACGACCTCTTCGTCGACGGCGGCTTCCTCACCCGCTGACTGGGTCCGGCGGCACGACCGCCCCGCCCTTCATCACCGTGCTCGACGGTCCGCGCGGCGTGGCCGCGATCGTGCTTGCCGGGGCGATCCACCGGCACGCCAACTCCGTGCACTGCCGACCGAGTTGCTTCAGCCGCGGAAACCGTCCTCGGCGAGCAATTCCGGCGAAGTATTCGTATACTTCCAGGTGGCGTGACAAGAAAAAGAAACCCGGTCATTAGTCAACCATGCAGTTCACGAATTTTGCCCGCTATGGCCGATTATATCCGGCATGGAGTTTTTCTTACCCTCGCATGGCGGTATTGCCGGTGACTTGCCACCTGATTCACTGACAGGGCTCACGCATGGGGTACCAGGGGGTTGCTGAGCAAGGGGAGAAGACATCAAGAAGGACGTCGCGCCATCTGTGCCACAATCCCCGGCATCGTTTCACCCCGTGCCGATCGTCCCTGTCATGGGAAACTCGAGGGGATTCGATGAAATCGAGAATTTTTAGATCTGCGGTCGTATTCGTCGCCGCCGTTTCCGCGGTCGTCGTCGGCAGCGGTTTCGCGCAGGCCTCACCCGCGACGCCCGGCCGGTCGGCCCGGGTGCTGCCCGCGGGAGCCCGGACGGTCAAGATGACGGTGTCCGGGGTGAACCGGCAGGTGGCCGAGTCGCACGGCTTCAAGGTGGTGACCGCGCCGGACGGGACGCAGCACGCCGCGCCCACGCCGGCAGCGATCAACCCGGACGGCACTCCGTACTACTCGAAGAAGCACCCCCGCAACGTGGTCGAGGGCGACTGCGGGGACTCCTACCTCTGGATCCACGCGGTCGGGGGGTACGTTTCGGAGATCGAAACGGGCTTCGACCTCGACGACGCCGCCATCGGCTTCTACTGGCGGGTCAACCGCTCGGACCCGTACGGCTCGGACAGCAATTCCTGGGGCGGCGGCCTGGGACTGGACACGTCGTGGACGGGTGAATGGGACGTGCACGGCGGCGGCCCCGGGTGGGAAACCGCCGGCGTCGTCACGCCGGTGAGCGACGCGCTGCTGTGGGATGGTGACATCTGCACGAGCGGTGGCCCCGGCGACACCGAGTACATCGTCTGAGTGACATCCGCCTGAGCCCGAAAGGCAGCACGTGGTCTCGATGTCGAGCGCGCCGTGGACAGTCGTTCTCGGGTATTCGCACCCGCTGGCGTTCGCCCTGGCCGTTCGCGACGCGCTCGACATCCCGTGCGCGCAGGAAATCCCGCCCGCGGTTCGGCACCCGACGCTGACCACGCTGCCGGAGGTCACCGGCGAGCACGTTCCTGATCTGTGGCAGCAGTGGTGGGAAACCACTTTGTTCCTCACCCGGGAGGACGCGCCGTCGATACCACTTGTTCCGGCTGAGCCGCTGGCCCCGATCGTGGAAGACAACCTCCAGACGCTGCACCGCTGGAGTTCGGCTCACAAACGCGAAGTCGCGCAGGTGAGCAATCCGTTCCGCAATGCACCGAGAATGCGCGATGCGGTGCACGAGCACGAAAAGAGAGCCGGAATCCGCATCGGCGGTTTCCGGCTCCAGGTGACGGCCCTGCCGGTGACGGGATCGTTCTTCCACCCCACCACGAGCCACCACGTTCTGGTCAGCGTGGATCTGCTGGCGGATCGTGCGGAATACGTCCGCCGGGTCGTCGCCCACGTCACGTCTTGACGGTCGGCGGCGCGGTGTACGGGCCCGGAGAACCCGTCCACCGCGCGGTCAGGTGGTGTACCGCCAAGGTGACAACACCGGCGTCGGCGCACGAATCCAGCAGGTTCTCGACCCCTACGTCGCCGCCGGGAAGCCGCTGCCCGGCCACGAGCACGGCCCCAACCTGAAGTTCCTGGCCTGGCAGGCTGGCTGCCAGACCGCCGCGCTGAAAGGGCGAGCTGGCCGCCACCTGGCAAATCACGCCACGGCGGTCAACATCACACACGCGCACGCTCAGTCCCGATCAGCTCGCCGTGCAGCTGCAGGACGATTTCTGCGCGCGCACCCCGGACCTTCGACGACTGGAGGTCAAGTGGCAGGTGGTGGACCGGATGGTGGTCGGGCAGCACGCGTTCGGCTCGGCGGTCACCCGGCGCCAGACCGCCAACCGACCCTCCGGGCCGTTCACCGCGACGACCACCGCGCGGCCCGGTGAGCAGGTCCAGATCGACTCCACCCCGATCGACATCATGGTCCTGGCCGCCGACGGCGTCCAGGACCGCGCCGACCTCACCATCGCCGTCGACGTCGCCACCCGCACCATCTGCTCCGCGGTACTGCGCCCGGTCGGCACCAAGGCCGTCGACGCGGCCCTGCTGGCCAAGATGCCTGGTCCCGGAACCGATGCGACCCGGATGGGCGAACGCCTTACGGATGTCGGCCTCACGGCTGCCGTTCGAGCGACTGGTCAGCATCGACGCCCGGATGCGCGAAGCGGCGGCGCGGCCGGTCATCGTCCCCGAGCAGGTCGCCATCGACCACGGGAAGGTGTTCGTCTCCGACACCTTCAGCCGCGCCTGCGAACGGCTGGGCATCTCGATCCAAGCGGCCCGCAAAGACACCCCGACCGACAAGGCCGTCGTCGAGGCGACATTCTCGGCGATCAAGACCCTGTTCGCACAACACGTCGCCGGGTTCAAGGGCGCCAACACCCAGCAGCGCGGCCGCGCCGTCGCCGCCGAGTGGACGCTGGACGAGTTGCAAGATCTACTGGACGAGTGGCTGATCGTCGGCTGGGCCCACCGCCCACACACGACGCGCTGGGCGACCCGCACGCCCCACGGCGCAAGCTCACCCCGAACGACCGCTACACCGCGCTCGTCGCGATCGCCGGCTACCTGCCGCTCACCCTCAGCGGCACCGATTACCTCGAACTCCTGCCGGTGAAGTGGCGCGCGATCAACACCTACGGCATCCGGATCGACTACCGCACCTACGACTGCCCCGAGCTGGGTGACTACCGCCGCCAGCACTCCGGCCTGAGCGGCAAACGCGGGCTCTGGGAAATCCCCTACGACCCCTACGATCTGTCCCGGGTCTTCGTCCGCACTCCCGGCGGCTGGGTCACCGCGCCCTGGACCCACCAGGCAATGGTCACCGCGCCGTTCGCCGACTTCACCTGGCGCCACGCCCGCGGCCGCAGCGAGAACGAGGTCAGCGAGACCGACATCGCCCGCGCGCTGGACGAGCTGCTGACGCGCGCCGAGCACGGACCTGACCGCGCCGGCGCCCGGGTCGTCGCGCGCACCCGCACTGCAGCGGCCGCCCACCGGACCGAGCCGGCCGCCGACGCCGAGCCGGAGACCGCAACCGTGGACGCATCCGCGCTCGATGCGCAACCAGGCGCCGAGGTGATCCAGTTCGGCTTGTTCGACGCCGATGCCGAAGCCGAAAGGCGGCTATGACCAGCCTGCTGACCGACTCCGACGACGCGGACGGCCTCGTTCCCGACGAGCCCGTCACGCCAGCTGGCGATCCGGTGCCGGACATCGACATAGTCCCAAGTCGAGGACGTGACGAACTGTTGAAGCTGCTGGTGATCCACCCCGAGTCGCTTGGCCATCGGCTGCATCGACTTCCGCTTGCCGTCCAGCATCAGACCACGCAGATACAGCTCACCCTTCGCTCGCTGATCCGCCCGCGCCAACCCACCCAGCATCTCGCCGGCAAACGCCGCCAGCCGCGGACGGACCTGCTCCAACTCCTCCGGTTTCACTCCCACAGCAGGTCACACCAGTACCCTGACCAGCCACAACGACACACCTAACAAAGCACTACTAGCGCTCTGTCCAGGTAGGTTCGCCGGGTTGGTCAGGCGGCTGGGGTGAGGCGTTGCCCGCTCCAGCGGATGCCCTTCTCGCTGCGGACTGGTGCGCGTTCACGACGTTGGGCGGCGAGCACGTCGGGGTGTCGGGCGTTGGCGTTGCGCCATCGCAGATAGTTGTGCAGCCGCCGGGCCAGCACCGGGTGGTTCGGATGGTTCGATCCCGCGATGACGAAGGTGCGTAGCGGCCCGAAGTGCGCCTCTCGCCGGAGGGCCGCGCGGCCTTGGCCCCGGAGTTCCGCAATCCGGACGACGGCGCGTACCACTGCGCGATCCAGAGCTGGGTGCTGCGCAGCGAAGGACGCACCATCGTCATCGACACCGGTGCGGGCAACGACCGTGACCGTCCCCAGGTCCCGCAGTTCGACCACCTCGAGACGCCGTTCCTGGAGAACCTTCGCCGGGCGGGCGTCGAGCCCGAGGAAGTCGACCTGGTGGTGAACACCCACGTCCACTACGACCACGTCGGCTGGACAACGACGAGTGAGCACCGACGTTCCCCAACCCCCGCTACCTGATTCCCCGCGTCGACCGCGACTACTTCGACCCGGAGAACGAACACCGGCGCCCGCCGGCGCGCACCGACGCCGATCGCCTGCGCCGCCGGGGCAGCCACCTGGTCTTCGCCGACAGCGTCGCGCCGATCCTCGAGTCCGGCATCGCGACGATGTGGGAGGACAGCTACCGGATCGACGCCAACCTGATCCTCGCCCCGGCACCGGGACACACGCCCGGATCGTCGGTCCTCAAGCTGAGCTCGGGCACGGACCGGGCGCTGTTCGTCGGAGACCTCTTGCACAGCCCGGTCCAGGTGGCCGAGCCGGCGGCCAACAGCTGCTTCTGCGAAAACCAGGCCGAAGCACGGGCGACGCGCATCCGGCTGCTCGACGAGGCCGCCGGGACCGGGGCGCTCGTCGTGCCCGCGCACTTCCCCGGCCAGGGCGCCGCCGAGGTGCGCAAGGCCGGGGACAGCTATCAGCTGCACAGCTGGGCCGCCTTCGATCCGGTTCGGCCGGGATAGGCGGGCCAACCCGCTCGAGCCGTCACCGCTCACCGGCCGAGCAGGCCGGAGCAGCAGCTGGTCCACCGCTTCCGCCGGCTTGCCCGAATCTTGGCGGACAGCGCCGGCGCCGAAGCCCGCGACGACAGACGCGATGAGCGGCTGGTTCGCCAGGCTTGGTTTGTCCACCGCAGAAGACGCGAACCCTGGCTGAGCGGGGAACGGGGCGGATCGCCGGCCGCCCCGTTCCCCGGGACCGGATCAGAACCCGGACAGGCCGTTCGGCACGCCGACCCCGGTCGGCGCGTCCCAGCCCGGCTGCGCGACGCACAGCGCGGGCGTGGCCGCCGGGCAGACGTGCGCCGGAGCGTTCTGGCCCAGCGTCACGTCGGTGAACGCCCCAGCCGGCGCGGTGTACAGCGTGTTCGGCCCCAGCACCTGAGACGTGTGGCCACCTCGGGCGTACAGCCCCGAGACGAACGGCGACGAGGCACTCGTACCCCCGACGATGAGCCAGTTGAACGGCTGGCCGCTGAAGGGTGAGTACGAGTCGAAGACGGCGACGCCGGTGGCGGCGTCGGCGACCGCGGACACGTCGGAGGAAGCGCGGTGTCCGCCGCAACTGGCGCTGACCGCCGGCGGAGCGCCGATGGCGCCGGGCAGGTCGGTCTCGCAGCCGCTGCCGGCATCACTCCAGACGATGTCGGTGTACTTGCTGCCGCTTTGCAGCAGCGACGTGCCCCCGACCGAAACCACCCACGGCAGGTTCTGCGGCCAGCCGGTGTGCTGGTTGCCCTGGTAGCCCGAGTCACCGGAGGAGGCCAGGATCGCCATACCCGGGTGGAACAGGTCCAGGCCCGGCTTTCCGAACTCGACGTCGGAGTAGCCGGGGAACTGGTAGCTGATGCTGACCGCGTTCGCGCCCAGCCGGGCCGCGGTGTTCACCGCGTCACCGAAGTCGGCCATCGCGGCGTGGTCCTGAGCCGCGTCGCCGGCGATCGCGTCCTCGATGGGCACCTGCAGTTCGATCAGGTTGCAGGTGGGACAGGCCGCGGAGGCCATCTGCATGTCGAGCGCGGTTTCGAGGGCAACGTGCTCCTCGTAGATGACGCCCGGGATCTCGGTGGCCGGCGTCAGCGCGGGGCCGCCGTGCTGGTCCACGACCTTCAAGCAACCGCTCGCCGCGGTGCACGGAGGCAGGCCGTACTGCGTCCGGTAGGTGGCGAGGTCGGCCTCGAGGTTCGGGTACACCCCGGCGTCGATGATCGCGATGGTGCCCTTGGCGCCGGAGCCGGCATCGGGAAGGTGGTAGGCGGCCGCGAGGTCGTCGGCGCCGTAACCGACCGGAACGGTGGTCGAAAGCAGTGTCTCCGACCCTGGTGCGGTCGTCACCGCCTTGGCCTGGCAGAAAGCGCAGGACTCGATGGTGCTGTGTGACTTGAGGAGCGTCCCGTTGCGCACCTGCTCCCGCAAGGACTGCACCTGTGAGGTGACGGCGTGGGGATCGGCGGCCGCCTGAGCGACCGGAATGCACGCCATCGCGGCGACCAAGGCCGCGCCGAGCACGGCAGATCTGACGAAGGTTCTTGACACTTGTCCTCCTGATGGGGAAGAGCGACGAAGTAAAGCGGAAACGCAATCTCGCGTTCGCTCTTCACATGTGCCTGACGCTGGCGGACGTTGCATCAAATTCGCGCGAGATTCGCCGAGACCCACCGAAATTCGGGTGACCAATGCCATTTCGGAAAGCAATGGGCCAAAACGGCTCGAGGCGCCCGCGTTCCGGGACCCGGCGGGGTCGGCGCCCGGGCGGGCCGCGGAGCCGCCGTCAGCCGAGCCGCCGTCCGCGGCGGTCGCCCGGACGCTGCGGTACGACCTCGCGGACTTCACCGGCCGCAAGCCCGAGCTGGACAGCCTGCTGAGCCGGCTCGACGAGCCCGAGGGCAGAGGACCGCGGATCATCGCGATCGACGGGATGGGCGGCGTAGGGAAGACGTCGTTGGCCGTGCGCGCCGCACCCCTCGCCGACCGCTACCCGGACGGGCGGTTGTACCTCAACCTCCGCGGCTACACCGCGGGCGGACAGCCACTGTCGCCCCGCACCGCCACGGAAGCCCTGCTGGGCATGCTCGGGGTGGAGGCCGACCAGCTGCTGGACGACGCCGAGGCGCGGACCATGCTCTGGCGCACGACGACAGCGGAGAGCCGGCTGGTTCTCCTGCTGGAACAACGCTTCCGACGTCGGTCAGGTCTGGCCGCTGCTGCCGCTCAGCCCCGATGCGCTCGTGCTGATCACCAGCCGAGCGCGGCTGATCGACCTGGACGGCGCGCACTGGCTGTCGCTCGGCACGATGACCAGCGAGGACGGCGTCGCAATGGCCGCCAGAGTGCTGGGCAGCCGACGCAGGGAGGCCGAGGCGGTGGCCGAACTCGTCGAACTATGCGGCACCTGCCGCTGGCGATGCGAATCGCCCTGAGCCGGCTCGGCAACCGCCCGCGCTGGCCGATCAGGTACCTCGTGGACCGCATGAGCTACGAGTCACGCCGGCTGGACGAGCTCAAGTCCGGCGAGCGTGGGGTCGACCTGACGCTCCGGATCTCCTACGAAAATCCGCACCACAGATGAGTGAAGCCCGCCGCTACCAGCAACTGCGCGCGCACTTCTCCTACCTCAAACTCGACAACGCCGCCGAAGCCCTACCAAGGGTCCTCGACGAAGTCCGCCATGAGAACCTGTCCATGACCGCCGCGCTCGAGCGGCTGCTGGAGATCGAGGTCAACGCCACCGAAGCCCGCCGCCTCGCCGGCCGGTTGCGGTTCGCCTGCCTGCCGGATCCCTGGACGCTGTCGGACTTCGACTTCGCCGCGCAACCCGGGGTCGACGAGAAACTGATCCGGGACCTCGCGACACTGCGTTTCCTCGACGACGCATCAAACGTGTTGTTCGTCGGTCCGCCCGGAGTCGGGAAAACGATGCTGACTACCGCGCTGGCGCGCGGCGCGGCCGAGTCCGGGCACCGGGTCTACTTCACCACCGCCGCGGACCTCGCCGCCCGCTGCCACAAGGCCGCGGTCGAAGGCCGCTGGGCGACCTGCATGCGGTTCTTCGCCGGACCGAAGCTGCTGGTGATCGATGAGCTTGGCTACTTGCCGCTGCCGGGCGATGGTGCGTCGGCGTTGTTCCAGGTGATCAATCAGCGCTACCTGAAGTCGTCGACGATCTTGACGACAAACGTCGGGATTGCTGACTGGGCAACAGCGTTCGGTGACGCGACCGTCGCGGCGGCGATGCTGGACCGGTTGCTGCATCGGGCGACGGTGGTCGGCACGACGGTCCGTCTTACCGGCTGCGGTCTCATCAGTCCACATCGGACAAGCTGCGCAAGGCGGTGAACGCACATGTCTCCTGACCCGCGCGATCCGAACTACAACGCGACCAGCAAGACCTGCCCGATCTGCTGGGAAGCCTTCACCGCAAACGGCCGCCAAGCCAAGACCCGCCTCTATGCTCGCGGCAGTGCAAACGCACCGCCGCGGCCCGCCGCGAGGTCGAACGCACCAGCCACCCCAGCAGGCCGTTCGGCCCGCCACCAGCGATGGCCGTTCTGGCACCGCCACCTGCGCCACTGCCGCAGCCGGCCGCACAACGCGACTGCCCGCATTGCGGCGGCCCGGTCACCATCGTGGCTCTGCTCACCACCCCGGAAGCCGCCCGCCCACAGATGCCAGCCGCTGCACCCGACGGAGTGATCCCACTCCGTCGCTGACACGGTTAGGTTGCAGACCTCGGCTGGGGATTTTCAGGAAGCGCCTCTGGCCCACTTCGCAGAGCGCCATCAGTGCGGGAGGTGCAGCGTGGCGCTATCAGAGGCGGTGGCCGAGCTCACCGCGATACCCGGCTTCCGGACGGCCGCCCAGCTGACTGCCCCCAGCCCGGACACTCCCGAAGCGCTCGGCGGGACGCTTCCGGTCTCCCCCGCGCTGGCTGGTCTGCTGCAGGCAGGCGGGCTGCGCCGCGGGACCACCATCGCGGTCACCGGGTCGGCGGCGCTGGTCCTCGCGCTGCTCACTGAGGCGACTCAAGCCGGCTCGTGGGCCGCCGTCACCGGCATGCCTGACCTCGGTGTCGCCGCCGCCGCGGAACTCGGCGTCAAACTCGACCAGCTCGCGTTGATCCCCGACCCGGGCGCCGAACTCACCGCAGTCCTCTCGGCCCTGATCGACGGCTTCGACCTGGTCGTGCTCGGACCCGTCACACCCCACGGTGTGCAGCCGCAGCTCGCGCGCCGGCTGGCCGGACGGGTCCGCAACCGCGGCGCGGTCCTGCTGAGCGCCAGCCCGTGGCCCGGCGCCGACCTCCAACCGGCTTTCGCCCAAGCGGCGCGCAGGTCCACCAGGTAGGTCTGGACCTGCGCGCTGGGCTTGGTACCGCGGGCGAACGCCTTCATGTTCCCGGGCCCGGCGTTGTAGCCCAGGGCCAGCAGCTCGTCGGTCGTGTACTGACCGCTGTGTTTCGCGGGCAACTGGGCGGCCAGATCGTGCAGGTACCAGGCTTCGGCTTCGATGGCGAGATCAGGGTCGTCGGGCAGCTCCGTCCACTGCCGGGAGGCGAACGGCCGTCCGCGGCGGGTCTCGTCGAACGTCGCGCGGTGCATGTTCGCCACCCCGAACGCCGCGTCCGGCTTGAGGTTCTGCCAAGCCCGCTCGAGCTGCGGGTCGTGCGGTTTGTAGTCCTCGTTGTAGAGGATCGCCAGCACCAGCTGCGGATCGACGCCCGCCTCCCGGGCCCGCGCGACGACCTGTGGGCGAACTTCGCCGGGTCCGGGTTCGCAGTCGAGGCGGACGCCGTATCCGGCGGGCTCGGCGGTGGTGCGGCCGACGTCGTGGGGCGCCGCTCCCCGGGGTCGCCGCCGAGCACCCCGCCAGGGCGAGCGCGCCCACGACCACGAACACGAGATACGGCCGCATGGTACCCGCCTTTCCCTGCTTCTCAGCTGCCGTTCTTGTTGGCCTACAGCTCGGATCGACCGCGGGACGAGGGGTCAGCCCGGCGGATTCGGCCGGGTCAAGCCGAGGTCGTAAGCGAAGATCACCGCCTGGACGCGGTCCCTGGCGCCCACCTTCGCCAGCACCCGGCCGACGTGGGTCTTGACCGTGGATTCCGACAGCACCAGACGTTCGGCGATCTCGCCGTTGGTCCACCCGCTGCCGATGGCGACCAGGATTTCCTGCTCGCGTTCGGTCAAGCTCAGCCAGCGGGGATCGGTCCGGGACGGCGGATCGGCGCTGGCGTCCGGGAGCTTTTGGGCGTAGGTGTCGAGGAGCCGCCGGGTAAATGCCGGGGCGATGACGGCGTCGCCGCCCGCGACCGCCCTGATGCCGGCGAGCAGTTCTTCGGGGTGGGCGTCCTTGAGGAGGAACCCGCTCGCTCCGGCGCGCAACGCGGCGTAGGCGTACTCGTCCAGGTCGAAAGTGGTCAGGACCAGAACGCGGGACCGGCCGCCGGTGGCGAGGATCTGCCGGGTGGCTTCGATGCCGTCCATGCCGGGCATGCGGATGTCCATGAGGACGACGTCGGGCCGCAGTTCCGCGGTCCGGCGCACCGCTTCGGCCCCGTGCGCGGCTTCCCCGACGACTTCGGTGTCCGGCGTCGCGTCGAGCAGCATCCGGAAGCCGAACCGTTGCAGGGGCTGGTCGTCGACGATGAGCACGGTCGTCACAGTGCACCGCCGGGCGGCACCGAGATCGGGGTGAGATCCAGGATCGCCTGCACGACCCACCCGCCGCCGGCGGTGGGGCCGACGGTGACCGTGCCGCCGTACAGGGCCGCGCGTTCCCGCATCCCGGCGATCCCGTGCCCTTCCTCCGCGGGTGGATCGAGCGGCGCAGCGGCGTCGGGCGGTCCGGTGTCCTGGACGCGGATGCGCAGCGCCGGACCCTCGACGGCGATCAGGACGTCGACGCGGGTGCGCGGGCCGGCGTGCTTGAGCGTGTTGGTGAGCGCCTCCTGGACGATCCGGTAGGTCATCAGCTGCACCCCGCGATCGAGGGTGTCCAGCTCACCGGCGGACCGGAGGACGATCTCCGGTCCGGCGGCGCGGATCCTCGTGCACAATGCGTCGAGGTCGCCGATGCCCGGTTGCGGGTTCAGCTCCGGCGCGTCCGCCTTCTCCCGCAGGACACCCAGCATGCGCCGTAGCTCCCCCAGCGCCTGCCGCCCGGCGTCGCCGACCAGCTCGAGCGCCTGCTTGCTGCGTTCGGGGGTGACGTCGGCCGCGTAGGCGCCGCCGTCGGCCAGCGTGATGATGACCGACAGGTTGTGGCCGATGATGTCGTGCATCTCGCGGGCCATCCGGGTGCGTTCGGTGACGGCGGCCAGCCGGCTGCGCTGGTCCCGCTCGATCTCCAGCTGCCGCGCGCGATCGCGCAGGCTCGCCAGCTGGGCCCGGCGGATCCGGACGGCCAGCCCGAGCGCGACGGCCGCGGTGACGGCGGTGAGCAGGAAGAACAGCGCCTCCCAGAACGACACTGCGCGGGAGACCCGGGCCGCCACGGGGAGCAGGAGCGTGACCACCCCGGTGCACGCCCACGGCAGGTGCCGCAGCCGGCCGTGCAGGGTGACGCTGTAGAGCGCGACGAGCAGGGCGACGTCGGCGCGCAGGAAGACCCCGAGCGACCACTGGACGACGAACACCGCCGCGGTCAGGGCCAGCGCGACCGAGGGGGCCCGGCGCCGCCAGAACAGCGGCAGCAGCAGACCGGCCTGCAGCGCGAGGGTGCCGGCCGTCGGCAGTTGGGTGAACGCGAGCCGCAGCTCGTCGGGACCGGGCCCGTCGTCGTGCTGGACCAGGTCCGGCACGCAGAACAGCAGGAACAGCGCGGCGACCACCGCCAGGTCCAGAACCCACGGGTGGCGCCGGTCGGACTGCCGCAACCGCGGGCCGTACGAGGTGAGGCGCGCGACCAGCGGGGATCCGGTCCACGACGGCACCGCGGCTGGGTCGTCGGGCACGGGCGTCACCTGCTCATCGTTGCGGAAACCGCCGGCGCGGCACCAGGGGGCCGCGCCGGCGGAGGGCGTCGTCAGGCGTCTGACCGCGCGAGCCGGTAGGCGGCGCCGCCCAGCACGAGGACCGTCCAGCCGACGAAGACCAGCATCCCGGCCGTCGGCGCCAGCGTGGTCGCGTCGTGGGTCAGCGCGAACATCGCCTGCCCGGCGTTGCTGGGCAGGTACGGGCTGAGGTCGCCCTGCCACGACTTCGGCAACAGCGAGACCAGGCCCGGGATCAGCATCAGCGCGCCGACGAGGACCGAGATGCCCCCGGCGACCGAGCGCAGGAGCGCACCGAGCGCCACCCCGATCACCCCGACCAGGCCCAGGTAGAGGCCGGTGCCCAGCAGGCTGCGCAGCACACCCGGGTCCGAAAGGGACATCGCCGCGGGCGTCCCGGCCACGATGGCGTTGCCGAAGACGAAGGCGAGGAACGCGCCGACCGTGCCGACGAGCAGGGCGACGACGCCGAACACGGCCGACTTGGACCACAGCACCGGCAGCCGGCGCGGGACGCCGGTCAAGGTCGAGCGGATCATGCCGGTGGAGTACTCGCCGGCGGTCACCAGCACGCCGAGCACACCCAGCGCCAGCTGCGCGAAGTTCGTGCCGAACAGCGACAGGCTCAGGGCGGTCGCCTGCGCGAAGTCCGGGTCCAGCGGCTGGCCGGAGCTGATGTTCGACTTGTACCGCGCGGCGGAGATCAGCCCGAAGGCGACCAGGAACACCAGGCCGAGGCCCAGGGTGATCCAGGTGGAGCGCAGGGACCACAGTTTGGTCCACTCCGAGCGCAGGACGTGACGCCCGGTCACCCGGTAGACCGGGCGGACGGTGCGGGCGGGGGCTTCCGGGGCCAAGGTGGTCATGCCGCCCTCCCGAGCGCGTCGATGCCGGTGGTGACGCCGTGGTATTCGACGGCGTCGCGGGTCAGGTCCATGAAGGCTTCTTCGAGGGAGACAGTCCGGGCGGACAGCTCGAACAGGGCGATGCCGTGTTCGGCGGCCTTGGTACCGATGGCGCGCGCCGAGAGGCCCTTCACCTGCAGCTCCTCGGAACCGGTGCGGCCCGCAATCTCGACGCCGGGACCGGCCAGGACCTCGCGCAGGCGCGCGGGGTCCGCGGTGGCTACCTGGACGGTGTCGCCGCCGGCGTCCCGGACGAGGTCGTGCACGGTGGTGTCGGCGAGCAGGCGGCCCCGGCCGACGACGATGAGGTGCTCCGCGACCAGCGCCACCTCGCTCATCAGGTGCGACGAGACGAACACGGTGCGGCCGTCGGCCGCGAGCCCGCTGAGCAGGTTGCGGATCCAGAGGACACCTTCGGGGTCCAGGCCGTTGACCGGCTCGTCGAGCATGATGGTGGCCGGGTCGCCGAGCAGGGCCGCGGCGATCCCGAGCCGCTGGCCCATGCCGAGGGAGAAGCTCCCCGCGCGCTTCTTCGCCACCGATTGCAGCCCGGTCATTTCGATCACTTCGTCGACCCGCCGCCGCGGGATCCCGTGGGTCTGGGCCTGGGCGAGCAGGTGGTCGAACGCCGACCGTCCGCTGTGGACCGACTTCGCTTCGAGCAGGACCCCGACCTCCCGCAGCGGCGAGCTGTGCTCGGCGTAGCGGCGGCCGTTGACCTTGACCGAGCCGCTGGTCGGCGCGTCCAGTCCGACGATCATCCGCATTGTGGTGGACTTGCCCGCGCCGTTGGGCCCCAGGAACCCGGTGACGGCGCCCGGCCGGACGGTGAAGTCCAGGTGGTCGACCGCTGTCTTTTCCCCGTACCGCTTGGTCAGCTGGTGTGCCTCGATCATCGTTCATCCCCTGGATCCGCGGACCGGTCGCCCCGGCCCGTTCTCCCTCAACGATAGGAGGGGACTCGGGCCGCTTCGTGGTACCGCGGGAGGCAATCCGGCGCGGCGCGTAGTACCGCGGTACGACAGGTCACCGCCGGCGTTGCCGCCCGGCGTAGTTGCGCAGGGCGCGGAGGAAGTCGATCTCGCGGAAGGTCGGCCAGTAGGCGTCGCAAAAGTGCAGTTTCGCGTAGGCGCTTTGCCAGAGCAGGAAGTTCGACAGGCGCTGCTCGCCACTGGTGTGGATGATCAGGCCGGGTTCCGGGTGCTCCGGCGCGTACAGGTGCGCGGCGACGTCGTCGACGGTCAGGGTGTCCGCAACTTCGGCGAGCGTGCTGCCGGAGGTCGCGCGCTCGATGAGGAGGTCGCGCAAGCCGTCGACGATCTCCTGGCGGCCGCCGTACCCGATCGCCAGGGTGACGTGGGCGCCGGTCGGGCAGTCCCGCGTGGCTTCGGCGGCGTGTTTCAGCGCACGTGCCGTGCCGGCGGGCAGCAGGTCGACCGCACCGGCCACGTGGACTCGCCACCGTGCGCCCGGCCGGGCCAGCCGGTCGGTGGCCAGCCGTTCGACAACGTCCATGAGGAACGCCACTTCGCCGTCGGCGCGGTTGGTCAGGTTTTCGGTGGAGCACAGGAAGACCGTGACGTAGCGGATGCCCAGGGATGGCCGAGACTGGGGTTGGCCATGCCCTGTTGCCGGGCCCAGCGCCGATTGCCGTCCATGATCAGGCCGACGTGGTCCTTCGCCCTCCGCAGCTCCATTAACCAGGAATCGTCCTGTAGGCCAGCGAATGGACACCCCCAGTGACAAGATTCTTTTGCTGGCGCGAGAAAGCCCTGCTCACAGGCTCCCATGACGCACCACATGGATGTACTCGTAAGTGTTTGACAGCCGTGTCGTGAGCGCGGTCCGCAACATCCTGGCTGGGTTCGGCGACGTTGAGGGCATGACCGACAACACCACTCCGCCCTCCCCTCCCATCGGCGTTCCCGCGCCTGCCGCGCCGATGCGGGTGGTGCGGTTGCGGGAGTTGTCGTCGAAGACTATGCGGCCGACCGAGACCGTGATCGCGGTGCTGACCGCGGGCGCGGTGGTGGTGTTGTGGTCGAAGGTTCGGTACACATCCCGTTGGCCGAGTTGCCCGGCCGTACCGGCGAAATCCCGCACGACCGTCCCGTCGTGCTGCAGTGCGCGGGCGGACACCGCTCCTCGATCGCCGCCTGCGTCCTGCGACGCGCGGACCACCCCGATGTGTCCGACCTCCTCGGCGGCTATGCCGCGTGGCTCCGCCACGAGGAAGAACAGCGTCATACCGCGAGCGGGTCCAGCTCGCCCGCCAGCACGGACAGCGCCTCGGTCAAGTAATAATCCCCCCAGACCAGCTCGTGGTCGGTGGCCAGCCCGATGAGTTTGTTGTAACACCCATGCCCCAGTACCCCGATCGAGGTGGGCAATACCGGCACCGGGCGCACGTAACCGTCGACGAGTGCGTGCACCGTGCGCTGCGCGAACAGGCGGTAGGCCTCGCTGTCGGGTACGAGTCCGGCCAGCTTGAGCAGTGCGGCCGCCGCGATCGCCGTCGACGACGTGTCGCGGAGAGTGCCGGGGATAGCCGGATCATCGAAGTCCCAGTAGGCCACCAGGTCGTCCGGGATCTTCGCGATCCACCAATCGGCGACGACGATCGCGGCGTCCAACAGCACCGGCCGACCGGGCAAGCGGTGCGCTGCCATCGTGAAGGCCAGCATCGCCCACGCCTGGGCGCGTGCCCAAGTGCTTTCGGCTGAGTAACCCTTGTGGCTGTATCGCCGGACGACCGCACCTGTGCCGGCATCGACAGTCCCGGACTGGCAGACCGAACCGTCAGGACGCACACAGATCTCGATGTGCCGGAGTGCGTGCGAGACGGCCGCTTCGGCCATCGCCGGGTCGCCGATGCGATCGGCGACCGTGGCAAGCAGGGAAACGACCGCCCCGACGGCGTCGATGCTGGTCTCCGTGTCGCCGACGCTGTGCGCTTCCTCCGCGGCCGTTCCGAGCGGAACGATGCCCGACGCCGGGTTGTACGCCGTCATCAGACCCTTCGCTCCGCGGATCGCGCGCTTCCACGCGCCGTCGTCGCCAAGGAGCCGACCGCCCAGCAAAGCGCCATAGTGGAAGAGAAAGCCGCGGAACACAGTCGGCGAGTCCTCGCGTCCGTCGAGGCGCGCGGAGTACTCGCGGGCGGCGTTCAGGAACCGCTCGTCCTGCGAGGCCGCGAGCCACAACTGTCCGACGAAGTGACCGCCGGTCCAATCGCCGTCCGGTGTGGTGGTCCACTCCCCGGTACGCGGATCCGCGAAGTGCGGCAGCCCCGGCAGCCGGGCATCGAGGGTTTGTTCCAACCGCGCGAGCATGAGTGCGCGAGCGGTGGCGATCTTGTCTGTTCCAGTGGTCATTCCGGGTATCCCGACGCGCAGTGGTGGACCTCATGAGTGGCTCGGCGCGGCTCGCTCGTGTGGATCACACCGTCCGCGACCAACGCCTCGATTTCACCGGTGGAGAAACCGATTTCTGCGAGGACTTCCCCGGTGTCCTGTCCCAGCGCGGGGACCTCACGGCGCACGTCACCCGGACTTCGTGAAAGCCTGACGGGGTAGCCGACCACTCGTGCCGGCTTCTCTCCCGCGACCGCGACTTCCACCAGCAGGTCGTTCGCCGCGACCTGCGGCTGCTGCAACGCTTCGGCCAGGCTCAGCTGCTGTGCACACAGGAGGTCGACGCTTTCGAAACGCGCCATCACTTCGTCCGTGCTCAGCTCAGCGACCACGGGAGCCAGGACGGCATTGGCGACATCGCGGTTTCGCGCCTGCAGCTCGGTGGTCGCCAGCTCCGGGCGGGTACTGAGGTCGGCGACGTCCAACGCAGCGCACAGCAAGCGGACGGCGTTGTCACGGAACAGGCCGACCACGGTGACGACGCCGTCGGTGGTGGCGAAAGTGCCGCTGTACCACTGGGTGACCCAGTTGAGCTCGGCACCGTACATGGTGTGTGCTGCGGCCTCCATCATCTGCATGGCGAGCGCCGTGTCCAGGAGGTTGACGCTGACCTGCTGGCCCCGGCCCGAACGTTCCCGCTCGAAAAGCGCCGCAAGAACGCCCTGGACCAGGCCGGCACCCGAGGCGTAGTCGACCTGGGCGGTCGGGTTGAGGTACGAGCTCAGCCGGGCGTCGCCCACCGCTCGTGCCAGGCCGCTGACCGTCTGCGCGAGCATGTCCTGTCCGGGTTTGTGGGCCAACGGCCCCGTGTCGCCGAAGCCTGACGCGCTGGCGTACACCAGCCGTGGATACCGGTCGGCGAGGTCCTCATAGGACAGGCCGAGCCTGCGGACCGCAGCGGGACGGTAGTTGTGCACCAGCACGTCCGCTCTTGCGAGGAGCCGGTGCAGGATCTTGATCCCTTCGGGGGACTTCAAGTCGACACTGATGCTGCGCTTGTTGCGGTTGAGGGCCACGAAGTAGGCCGAAATTCGGCCTTGACCGGCCGCCTGCTGATCGAGTGTGCGCATCATGTCGCCGCGGAGCCCGCGCTCGATCTTGACGACGTCGGCGCCGAGATCGCCCAGCGTCTGTCCGGCGAGCGGCCCCTGCATGACTTCGCACAGTTCGACGACCCGGACGCCCTCGAGCGCGCGGCTCACGCCACACCCGCCCGGGCATACGCGGCCTTGGCCACCAGCAGGCGCTGGATCTGGTTGGTCCCCTCGTAGATCTGGGTGATCTTCGCATCGCGCATCATGCGCTCGACCGGGTAGTCGCGCGTGAATCCGTAGCCGCCGAAGAGCTGGACGGCGTCCGTCGTCACCGACATGGCGTTGTCGCTGCACAGCAGTTTCGCCATCGATGCCCGCGCCCGGGCGTCGGGGTGACCGGCCTCGATGAGTGCAACGGCTTCGTACAGCAGGGCACGGGCGGAAGCCAGCCGGACCGCCATGTCCGCGACCATTCCCCGGACCATCTGAAAACGTGAGATGGACTGGCCGAACTGGGAGCGCTCGGACGTGTACGCGACAGCCGCGTCGAACGCGCCCTGCGCGACACCCAAGGCCTGCGCCGCGATGAGCGCCCGGCTGCCGTTGAGCTCGGCCATGATGTACCGGTAGCCCTGGAACGGGTCGCCGACGACGCGGAGATCCGGGACGAAGCAGCCGTCGAGGAGCACGTCCGCGGTGGGGCTGCCCCGGAGTCCCATCTTCCGTTCGTGTGGCCCGAAGGACAGCCCGGGGTCATCACGGTGGACGATGAAAACACCGTGCTGGGAGTCGCCGGTCTTCGCCAGGACCGCGTACCAGTCGCCCCACGGGGCGTTGCTGATGAACCGCTTCCGGCCGGTGAGGGTCCAGCCCCCGTCGGCCTTGATCGCGGTGCTGGCGAGCCCGGCGACGTCCGAGCCCGCGGTCGGCTCGGTCAAGCACCAGCCCGCGCCGACCCGTCCGGCCGCGACTTCGGGGACCACCAGTTTCTGCAGTTCGTCCGAGCCCTCGGAAAGGATCGTGCACGTTCCGGCCCAGTTCACCAGCAGGACGTGTGACGTCGTCATGCAGGCCGCGGCGATCTCCTCGACCGCGATCACCTGGGAAAGCAGGTCGGCTCCGGACCCGCCCAGGTGCTCGGGGTGGGCGAGCCCGGCCAGGTCGGCGTCCACAATCGCTTTCCACGCTTCGTCGGGAAAGCGTTCCTTCTCATCGACATCCGCGGCGTGAAGCGCGATCCGGTCTGCCGCGAGCTTGTGGACGCTGGCCCGGAAGTCGACGTGAACCTCGGACAATGGGTTGTTCATGACTCAGCAGTTCCTTTCCGCGGTCGGGTTTCGGCATGGTCGGTGATCGGCGGCCAGCTCAGGTCGCCTCCCTCGCCGCCGGGCCGGGCGTTGACGCTCGTCGCCTCGGCCACGGTCAGGCCGAAGCGCACGAGGGCCGCGATTGTTACTTCCGGGGCCGGATCCTGGCCGGGGACGGCGGCCGTGCGTGAGAAGCGGGGCACCGCCGGCACCTGGTCGAGCGCGAATTCCGGGTGTCGCGCCGCTACGTGCGGGCTTGCCGCCAGTTCGTGCGGCTCCAGCACCGGCGTCACACAAGCATCACTTTCCGCGAACTGGTCCGCCCACGCGTCCCGGGTCCTGCCGAGAAAGGTCTTCTCGAGGGTCTTGGTCAGGGCATCGGATCCGCGCGGGTCGAGGTGGTCGGGAACGTCTTCGGGCTCACCCAATCCGAGTCCGGACCACAGCTCCGCGAAGAACTTCGGCTCCAGCGCACCCACGGCGACATAACGGCCATCAGCGCATTCGTAGGTGCGGTACGACGGCATGGTCCCGGTGAGCAAGCCTTCGCCCCGGCGTGGCAAGGTCGGCGTGCCCCAGTCCGCGAAGGGCATGGCCATCATCGACAGGACTCCGTCGACCATCGCGGCGTCCACGTGCTGACCCGAGCCGGACCGTTCCCGCTCGAACAGCGCCGCCAGGATGCCGAACGCGGCGAGCAGGCCACCTCCGCCGAAGTCGGCGAGCAGGTTCAGCGGCGGGTTCGGCGGCGTTTGGGCGGTTCCGAAGGTCCCCAGTGCCCCGGCGACGGCGAGGTAGTTGATGTCGTGTCCGGCGCGGAGCGCGAGCGGCCCGTTCTGCCCGTAGCCGGTCAGGCTGCAGGAGACCACCCGCGGGTTGATCCGGCTGAGCCGGGCGTGGTCGACGCCGAGGCGCGCGGCCACCCCCGGTCGGAAGCTCTCGAGCACGACATCGGTGGTGGCGGCCATCCGGTCGAACAACGCGCGATCCGCTTCGGACTTGAGGTCGAGGTCGATCGCGTGTTTGCCCCGGCGGAGCACCGGAATCGGCGCACCCGTCCGCCCACCGCCGATCGTGATCACCTCGGCGCCCAAATCGGCCAGGAGCATGCTGCAGTAGGGCCCCGGCGCCAGCCGGCTCAGGTCGAGCACCCGGATACCGTCCAGGACGCGGGGGGCGCCGGTCATGAGAGCAGCTCCGCACGGGAGCGCAGGGCGATAGCGCTGGCGAGGCTGACGAGTGCCACCGCGGCCACGAGGATTCCGACCGCGAACACGCCGTACGCGGCCGAAAGCGCGGCAGCGGCGAGCGGGACGACCGCGCCGCCGAGCAGCCCACCGAGGTTGTAAGCGATCCCAGCGCCGGTGTACCGGCACTCCGTCGCGAAGAGCTCGGGCAGGTAGGCACCGATCGGTCCGTAGGCGATGCCGTACACGCCGAGCATCGCGGCGACCGTGACGCCGAAGGCCAAGCCGCTCCCGCCGCCCAGCCAGGCGAACAGGACGAGAACCAGCGGAACCGCGGCGACGAACCCGGTGATGATCGTGCGACGACGGCCGAACCGGTCAGAGAGCACCCCTGCCGCGATCGTGGTCAACGCGAGGACGACGCCCGCCGCGATTCCCAGCTCCAGCACCGTAGCCCGGCTCAAGCCCGGACCGGTGGCCGATGTCCCGAATGACGTGAGATAGGCGGTGGCAACGTAGAAGAGAGCGAAGAGAACTGTCAGCACGCCTCCGCCGAGGAGGACTTGGCGCCATTGGGTTCGCAGCACCACGCGTACCGGCGCGGGGGCCGGCCGCGCATCGGCGGTGGCGAGCTCGGCCTGATGCCTGCGGAATGCCGGAGTCTCGGCCACAGCTGTCCGCACGTACAACCCGATGAGCACGAGGACGGCACTGCTCAGGAACGGGATCCGCCATCCGTAGGCGAGGAACGCGTCGCTGCCGGCGCCGATCACCACGTCCACCAGGAGAAAAGTCCCGCTGGCGAGGATGAATCCCAAGGCGGGGCCCAGCTGCGGGAAAACCGCGTAGCGCCCTCGTTGCCGTTCGGGGGCGTACTCGGCCGCGAGCAGCGCTGCACCGGCCCACTCCCCGCCCACCGCGAACCCCTGCAGGAACCGAAGCACCGTCAGGGCTATCGGCGCCGCGGGCCCGATCGACGCCGCCGACGGCAACAACCCGATCAGCACGGTGGCCACACCCATCAGCAGAAGGGTCACGACCAGGATGTTCTTACGCCCGAATCGGTCCCCGAAATGGCCGCAGACAAGGGCGCCCACCGGTCTCGCGACGAACGCGACACCCAATGTCGCGAACGAAGCCAGCGGCCCGGAGACCGCACCGAGTGCGGGGAAGAAGACCTTGGGGAAGACCAGAGCCGCCGCTGTGCCGTAGACGAAGAAGTCGTAGAACTCGATCGTGGTGCCGGCACAACTGGCCACCGCGACCCGAGCGAGCGACGCCTCCGCCGGGGCTTCGGCCCCGTGCTTTCGCCGGCGTATCGCCGCCACCTTGCCGATCATCGCTCATCTCCTTTGACGAGGTCTGTCAATGTCCGACGTGACAACCGGATCCAGTCACGCGTTCGACAGGATCACGGTATGTGCAGGTGGCAGCCAAGAACCATGTTTACCGACCTGACGTTCGACGGGCGGAGTTGTGTCTCCGCACAACCAGTGTGATGCTGTTCGCTGTCTCGGAGCACGACCGGGAGGATCCGATGGGCAAGATTTCCGGCACAGGCGGACCCCGCGACACGGGCACGTTCGCGCACGGCCTGCGAGAACAGGCCGACCAGCTGGCGGCCGGCATCGCGGAAGCGATCCGCGACGGGGTGCCGAGCTACACGAAGGTCGAACCTGCGTCTTTGCGCCGTTCGCTCGTTCAGCACATCGAGACCGCGGCGGCGTCACTGGTGGCCGGCCGGGTACCGGACCATGTGCCTGACGTGGCGGTCGCGGCGGAACGCGCCCGGGCGGGGATCCCGATCGAGCAGGTCCTCCTCGCCATCCGGATGTCGTTCCAGCGGCTGCGCGAGTTCGTCGTCGAGACAGCCGGGTCCCGGCACATCCCGCCGGAATCACAACTCGAGGCAGTGCGCATCCTCTGGGAGGTCAACGACCTGGTCAGCCGCGAATACGCCGTCGCCCACCGCAACGAGGACCTCGACATGGCACGCACGGCCGAGAGCAGGCGGGCCGAATTGGTCCGCCGGCTGCTTCAGGAAGGTGCCCACGGCCCGGACATGGTCCTGCGTGCGGGATCGTTCGGTCTTGTCACGGGTCGCCGGTACCGTACGTTCCGGGCCCGCCCGACCGGAAACACTCTGGTGTCGGCGACGCTGAACGACGTCCTCCGCTGGGCCGAGGAACACCGCCTCGAGCCAGTGGGTGCGATCGTCGACGGCGACGCCGCCGGAATGCTCAACGACAGCACCCTGCCGCTCGGCGGTCCGGTGCTCGGCGTCGGTCCCGCCGTGGAACTGCCCGAGCTGTCCGGCTCGTTCCGCTTGGCGACCCAGGCCCTGGACGTCGCCGGCCAATTCGACCGCCCGGGACCGCAGACCCTGGAACGACTGTCCCTGCGCGTCGCCGTCGCCGCGGAGAGCCACGTCGGCGACATGCTCGTGGAGAAGATCCTGGGGCCGCTTCAGGCGCAGGGCGATTTCGGCGTTGAACTCATCGTGAGCCTCGACGCGTTCCTCTCGGCCGGCATGAACACGGCGTCGGCCGCCCAGCGGCTGACGATCCATCCCAACACCCTGCGCTACCGGATCAATCAGGTGAAGCAGCTGTCGCGCTTGTCCCTGCAGTCGGCCGAGGAAATCAGCGAGGTGTGGTGGGCGCTCCGCCGTCGCGAATGGCTCTCGAGGACCGGCGGATGAGCTATCCCCTCCGCGCGTGAGCGGACGCTGGCGAACCCGAGCGGCGGCGAGACCGGTCAGTTCACTCTAATGGGTTCGAAGGGGGCCCAGTTGTGCAATTCGTAACCCGCTCCCGATTTGCGCACCTCGGCGGCGCCGCGGCCGGGGAAATGTGCGGGCACGACCAAGGCACCCGTATCGGCGGCCTCGCCGAGCAACCGGTAACGCGTCGCTCGTGCCTCGACCGGGTTCTCGCAGAAACAGCTGTTGGCCGCCGGCTCGGCCACCTGGACCGGGCTGTGCAGGAGATCACCGACGAACAGAGCCCGATCCGTACCGGAACTCAGCTTGAGTACGGATGACCCGGGGGTGTGCCCAGGTGCAGGCGCCAACGTCAGATTTCCGTCAATCGTATGGCTGTCCTCCCACAGCGTCGCAAGCCCCCGGTCGAGGATCGGTGCGACGCTGTCGGCGAAGACGAGCCGGCTGCCCTGGCGACGCACCCGATCGGCGTCGGTGTGCACCGGCGGACGACGGTGTTCGTTCTCGGGATCGAAGTAGTCGCGGTCGACGCGGGGAAGGAGGTAGCGAGCGTTGGGGAACGTCGGTGTCCACTCGTCGTTCTCCAACCGGGTGTTCCAGCCGACGTGGTCGTAGTGGACGTGGGTGTTCACGACCAAGTCGACGTCCTCGGGCTCGACACCGGCCAGACGGAGGTTCTCCAAGAACGGCGTCTTGAGGTGGTCGAACAGCGGGATCTGCGGACGTTCCCGGTCGTTTCCCGCGCCGGTGTCGATGACGATGGTGCGCCCTTCACTGCGCAGCACCCAGCTCTGGATCGCGCAGTGGTAGGCGTCGTCGGCCGGGTTGCGAAAATCCGGGTCCAGCGCCGCGCGGCCATCCGGTGAGCTGTCCGGCACGAAGGCACTCACCGTGCTCACCGGACCGCTCCATTCCACTACCCGGGTCACCGTGACGTCGCCCAGCTGGATCGTGTCACCGCTCATGCGCCGACCACCGCCAGCGGACGGACGGGGGCACCGGTGGCACCGACCACGTTGAGCGGTGCACCGATGAAGAGGAATTCCGCGGTGCCGGCGGACGCCAGCGTCTCGGACAGGGTTTCCAAAGTCATCACCTCGATCAGATTGATGCCGTGTTCGTGCAGCAGGAGCCGGTGGACCGGCAGGGTGGCGGGCCCGGGCGGGCGGTGCTCGAGAGCGATCGTGTCGGCGCCGACGGTGGCGACACCCCGGCCCGCGAGCCATTCCGCGGCACCGAGGTCGATGCCGGGCACGCCGGACTCGTCGCCGAGGTAGGCGCGCGGATCGCGCCACAACTGTGCCCACCCCGTCCGGATCAGAGCCACGTCACCGGGCTTCGGCCGCGGTCCTGCCTCGAGGTCCGCCACGCCGACGGGCGCACCCGGGTCGAGACGGGTGACCTTCCGGGTGCGGGGCACGTCGTACAGCACACCGCGGCAGACCAGGGGACGGACCTGATCGATGCCGTGGCTGCGGTAGCGACCGGCGTGCATCGCTTCGGCTACCGGGACGCCACCGTGCAGCGTGCCGTCCACGGCCACATGGCTCAGCGCGTCCATGTGGGTGCCGACGTGCCCGCCCAGCACCAGGATCTCGTGCGAGCCGGTGAACCCGCCGGGGTGCGGGAAGTCACCGTGCCGGTGGCGCAACGCGAACTCGAAGGGTGGGTGGGTCGGTGATGCGGGCATGCCCACCTCGAACGGTTGTGCGAGGTCGACGACCGTGACGCCGTCAGCCAGCATTTCGAGCGGTGTCATGATCTTCAGCTTTCCTCATCGTCTCGGGAACCGCCTGGTGAACAGTGGTCAGGTCCGTCCCTCGTCCTTCTCGGAGCGTCAGCACGGTGGCCGCCGACACCAGCAGGAGCAGGACTACGTAGCCGGTGAAGAACGCCGGCCCGAACGTCTGGCCGACCCACGTCTGCAGATAGGGGGCGGTTCCGCCGAAGGCGGCCACCGCCACGGAGTACGGCACCGCCAGCCCGGCCGTGCGGATGCGCGTCGGGAACAGTTCCGCGTAGGCCGCCGGCAAGATCGACACGCCGGCCCCGATGAAGACCATCGCGATCGACATGGCGATGGCCAACTGGACGGCATTCCCGAGATCGAGCACTTGGAGCGGGAACAACGTCGCGGCGGTACCCAGGTGACTGATCAGCATCACGGGCCGCCGCCCGATCCGGTCCGAGAGAGCACCCCAGAACGGCAGCACCGCGATGAGCACCAAGCCGGACAGCACGCCCGCCAGCAGCGCGGAAGTCGAGTCGAGGTGCCGTGTCGTGATGGCGTAGGCGGGTGCCGCTATGACCCAGGCGTAATAGACGACGGTCGGTCCGACCGACATGCCGATCACCTGCAGTGCCGCGCGGCGGTGGCGGACCAGGTCGGGCCAGAACGGCTGCTTCCGCGCCGTCCCCGCCCGATCCTTGACGAACACCGCGGACTCGGTGAGGGAACGCCGGACCCACAACGCGATCACGCCGAGAACGCCGCCGACGACGAACGGGATCCGCCAGCCGTAAGCGATCATCTCCTCGTGCGTCAAGTTCAACGACAGCACCAGTCCGAGCAGCACGCCGACGGAGTTGCCACCTACGCTCGCGATGTAGATCAGGCTCGACCAGAGACCCCGGCGATGGGCGGGAGCCTGTTCCGTCAGGTACGTCTGGGCCGAAGGGAGTTCGCCGCCCGTCGCCAGTCCCTGAAGCACGCGGCAGGCCAGCAGGATCAGCGAGGCCCCCACGCCGGCGGTGGCGTAGGTGGGAGCGATACCGATGAGCAGGCTCGCGACGGCCATCCCGCCGACTGTGAGACTCAGCATCGGACGCCGGCCGACCCGGTCGGACAGCCTGCCCACGATCAGGCCGCCGAGCGGCCGCGCCACAAAACCGGCGGCGAAGACCGCGAGTCCGGCGAGAAGCGCCGATCCCGCCGCGCCACCGGGGAAGAACTGCCCGGCGAAGAAGGGGACGAAGATCGTGTAGATCCCCCAGTCGTACCACTCGAGCGCGTGGCCGACGCAGATGCCGAACATGGTGCGCCCGACGCGAGCGCTTTCGGGATGGTTCGTACTCATCATGGACGCTCCGGAAGTTCGGCGCTCGATGCGGCGTGGGGGCGGCGCAGAGCAAGCTCCGCGAGGAGGGCAGCGCCCAGGGGAAGCACAGCTTCGTCGAAGACCGCCCGGCCGCTGTGGTTGAACGACGCGGTGTCCGGATCGGCTCCACCGGGCAAGGCGCCCAGCGCGACGAACGCGCCGGGAACTTCGGCCAGCACCCGCGAAAAATCCTCCGATCCCGTGAACGGATGCTCGAGCAGGTTCCGCCGGCTTTCACCGAAAACCTCGGAAATCGTCCGTCCGGCAAAAGCGGACTCGCCGGGATCGTTGACGGTCGCCGGGCGTTCACGTTCGAATCGGGCGTCGACCTCGAGCCCGTGCGCTGCTGCGATGCCTTCGACCAGCCGGCGGACTTCGTCACCGACACGGACCGCGGTCGCGTCGGAGAACGTGCGCAACGTCGCCTCGAACCGGGCAGTCGGCGGGATGACGTTGCGGCGCGTCCCGGCTTCGACGACCCCGACAGTGAGGACGACCGGGTCGAACACATCCACTCGGCGGGTCACCAACGTCTGCAACGCCGTGATCATCTCGGCGGTGGCCGGTACCGGATCACGCGCCAGGTGCGGTGTCGAGGCATGGCCGCCACGACCCGACACGGTGACGTCAAGCGACGAAGAAGAAGCCAGCATCACTCCCGGGCGGAGGTGAAATCCCTGAGGCAGTGTCGAGAAGACGTGCAGTCCGTATGCCGCGCCCACCCGCTCTCCGGCCGCGTCGAGCACACCCTCCTCGAGCATCGCTCTGGCGCCCTCCCAGCCCTCCTCCCCCGGCTGGAACATCAGGACGACGTCGTTGGCCAACTCCGCCTGCCGGGCGGCCAGCAGCCGGGCCGCCCCCACGAGCATGGCGGTGTGCATGTCGTGCCCGCAGGCGTGAGCCGCGCCCGCCACGGTGGAAGTGAACGGCAGGCCCGTCTCCTCCTGGACCGGCACCGCGTCCATGTCCCCCCTCAGCAGGACCGGTGGCCGTCCGGGTACCGCGGCGTGCCCACGCAGTACAGCCGTAACGGACGTGGCCGCCCTACCGGTCGAGATTTCCAGTGGCAGGCCGTCGAGCGCGGCCAGTACCGCTTCCTGCGTGCGCGGCAAGTCCAAACCGAGCTCCGGCTGCGAGTGCAGCAACCGCCGAAGCCGGATCACCTCGTCACGCATGGCGTGCGCATCGTCCAGCACCGTCATGTCGCCCTCCGTGCATCTGAGAGGACCGAGTATGCGATGCGCAGGGATCGGACGCCGAGATTGTGGCGGATTCGTGCAAGTGAAAGACTGTTCTGATGCTTTCCGTGCATCCGGAGCTCGATGAAAAGGACCTCAGGCTGCTGCACGGTCTCCAGGTAGCCCCACGCATCCCGTGGGCCGAGGCCGCACGCATCCTGGGCACGACCGCGTCCAGCGAAACGGCCAGGTGGGTCAAGCTGCGAGAGCGTGGACTCGCTTGGATCACCGCCCACCCGGGTGGCAGCTACCGACGAGTCACCCTCGCCCTGGTCGAGGTGGACTGCCTTCCCGGAGCCCGGCGGGCCGTCGTCGACGCCATCTGCGCGGACCCGCGTGCCGTCACCGTCGAAGAGTCGACGCGCGGACGAGACCTGCTCCTGACCGTCATCACCGAGAACCTCGCCGCGCTCACCAGGTACGTCCTCGACGATCTCGAGGCGCTTCCCGGGGTGGCCCGGCAGCGGACCTTCGTAGCCACCGCGGTGCACCGGCACGGCAGCCACTGGCGCCTGGACGCGCTCAGCCCCGCCGAGGAGTCCGCTTTCCAGACGGTCTCCCGCCGTGGGTCGCCTTCAGCCCTCTCGACGCCACCGCGAGACGCGTGGCCGTTGATCGAGGCACTCGCCACCGACGGACGCGCCACCGCGGCGGACCTGGCCCGCTTGACCGATCGGAATCCCGCCACCGTGCGCCGGCAGCTCGGTCGGCTGCTCACCTCGGACCTCCTGTCGTTCCGCTGCGAACTCGCCTCGGAGGTCTCCGGCTGGACGGTGAGCAGCACCTGGACCGCACTTGTCGAGCCCGCCGACCACCGCAAGACCGTCGAAGCGCTCGCCACCATGCCGGAGCTGCGGATGTGCATTTCAACCACCGGCGACGTCAACCTCGCCATGACCTTCTGGACGCGCTCACCGCACGACATGCTCCGCATCGAACGGACATTGGGCGAACACCTGCCGTGGCTCCGGATCCGGGACAACGCGATCAACCTTCGCACCCCGAAGAGGATGGGCTGGCTGCTCGACGACTCCGGCCGTGCAACCGGACGGATCATCCCGCCGAGCGCGCTCGTCGCGTACTAAGGCCGACTCGGTAGAGGAGGCCATCGAGAAGGCCAGCGCGACCGCCGCCGAGTTGGACGAGATCGCCTCCGAACTCGACGTGATGGCCGATCGCGAGGACCTCAAGACGAGCGACGTCCACGGCTACGCCGACGAACTCCGCAACCGCGCGGAGGAGCTGCGCACCCAGGAGGCCCGGTTAACGCAAAGGAACTTCTCGACGAGCTTGAGGCACACATGGCCCGCGACGACGACCGCAGTGTGGAGGAGTTCAGCGACCACCACCCGGACCGCGTCGTCGCGGTCGACGCTCTCCGCTCGGCCCTCGAGCCGGCGGAGTCGGACATGGTCACCGGCCGCGCGGGATACGAGGTCGCCTGGGACCTCGGCAACTCATCGGGAAGGCCCTCCGGTGAGCCGCTTCCATGACGAACTCGTCGTCGCTCGGCGCCGCGGCGAGGCACCCGCCCAGCACCCGGAAATCCGTGCCCGGACCCCAGTGGAGTTCGTCGCCGTCCCGGACAGCTTTCCGCTGACGCCATGTATCCGTTGCGGAGCCGTCGTCGGCGCTGACCGCACCGCTTGCCCCGACGCCTGGCACGCCGAGATCGGAGACTGAACTCGGGATGGGTCAAGATTCACTCGATGTCGTCGATCGTTCCGTCCCGGGCGCGGTCGACGACGAGAGCCTTGTGAGGTTCGATGAGCGCTGTCGTGATGAGCGAACCCAAGATTATCAGCTCTCCACTGACGATCAGAAACCACAGTGGAAACCTCCGGGCCACACCTACATCGACCTTGGTGGCAAGCCAGGGACTGAGGCCATAAAGCTGCGGATCGAAACCTACCCGACGTCATCAAAGAACTGCTTAACTTCATAATTCGCAATGAGTCGAGCTGGTACTGCAACGGCAGTCGGGTGGTGTGTGGTAGATCATCCTGGTGGTGGTCGATGTGGTGATGGATCAGCTGGATCAGGTGCATGAGCGGATCGCGGGCCGGTTTACCCGCTCGGAGCCGCGGGCCCGGGCGCGGGAGTATGTGTCCGGGCTGGTCGCGGGTCTGGAGCGGAAGAACGGCTGGACGCTGGCCGAGCAGGCCGGCGAGGTGTCCCCGGACGGGATGCAGCGGTTGCTGCGGTGGGCGGATTGGGACATCGACGGTGTCCGCGATGACGTGCGGGACTATGTCGTCGAGCACCTCGGTGAGCCCGGTGGTGTGCTGATCGTGGACGACACTGGGTTTCTGAAGAAAGGCATCCGGTCGGCTGGGGTGCAGCGGCAGTACTCGGGAACGGCGGGCCGGATCGAGAACTGCCAGATCGGGACGTTTCTGGCGTATGCCTCCGATGGTGGGCATGCGCTGATCGATCGGGAGCTGTATCTGCCCGAGCTGTGGATCGCTGACCCGGATCGGTGCCGGCGGGCCGGGATTCCGGACGGGACCGAGTTCGAGACGAAACCGCGCCACGCCATGGCGATGCTGGCGCGGGCGTTCGACGGCAGCACAGGCGGCCGACGTCGTTGATGCCGTACGCCTCGGACCGGCCGAGGTCGGGCTGGTGGCCGTGCCCAACGGACCGCTGCGCGAGACGGGCTTCCGGTTCGACCTCCTGGAAGTGCAGTCGTACCTCCTGGTGGCCAGTGATCCTGGCGTGCTGCCGCCCGGCGACGGTCCCGTGCGGCCGTCCGACCTCGGCGAGCTCCTCCTGATAATCGGGCAGCCGGGGACCGGTATGCGCCGGGTCGCCGACGCGGTCCTGGCCGGTACCCGGTGCCGGATCGCGGTGGAGATCGAGCACCGCGAGGCCCTGTTGCCGCTTGTCCTCGCCGGGGTCGGCGTCGCGGTGGTCGCGGACTCGTGGCGCCCGCTGGCGGTCTCGGCCGGGCTGGCGGTGCGGTCGCTCGAGACCGACGAGTCGTTGCACGTCGGCCTGGTGACCACCGACTCGCGGCCCGGGCCCGCCGCGGCGGCGATGCTCGACGTCGGCCGGCGCTGGGTCGCCGATCGTGACGCCGGTTAGTCGATCGCCGGGAGGCGAGCTGCAAGACCGTCAAGCAGGTGCTCAATCGCCTCGCGGGCCCGCCGAGGCAGGCCGTGGACGGCGGCGTGGAGCGCGTAGATGTCGGCCGGGGGAGCCGGGATCCCCGGCAGGACGCGGACCAGGCTCCCGTCCCGCAGCAACGGTGCCACCTGCCACAGCGAGCGCATCACCATGCCCCGGCCGGCCAGGCACCACGCGGTCGCGACGTCGCCGTCGTTGCTGATCATCGTGCCCGCGACCCGGACCACGCTCTCGTCACCGTCGTCGCCGAAGCGCCAGTTCATGAAGTCGATGTCGTTCTCGCGGATCACGATGCAGTCGTGGTCGGCGAGGTCCGGCAAGGTTCGTGGCGGCTCGCGGCGCTCGAGGTACCCGGGCGCCGCGCACACCACGCGCCGGTTCGGGTGGAGCAGGCGGGCGTGCAGCCGGGAGTCGGGCAGCCGCCCGACCCGGACCGCGAAGTCGTACGGGGTCCCCGCGACGTGCAGCGGCAGGTGGGACAGCTCGAGGTCGGTGTGCGCTTGGGCGAAGTCGCCGAGCAGCGGGGCGATGTGGGCGCGGCCGAGCCCGATCGAGGAGTGGACCGCGAGCCTGCCGCGCAGGCTCGCGCGGTCCCTGAACCCGATGCGGCTCCTCAGCGACGCCTGTGCCCTGATGACCCGCCGATGGGAAAAGACGGAGGGCTGGCAGAGCATGCTGGCGCCGGAGATCTCCCGCCGACTCGGCGGCGGCTCAGCACCGCCCGACGATCTCCCCGCCCGCGCACTCGTCGCCTCGGCGATGGCCTGCCTGGACGCCGCCATCGACGCCTGGACAGCCGACAATGGGACGACGCCGCTGTCCGTGCTCGTGGACCAGGCGATGGGCACACTGACCGGACTGAGGGGATAACCGGCGGTCGATGCCCAGCTTTCGGGCGGTCAGTGAATCCACGGTGCTCGGTGACCGCGGGAAGCGGATCCTCTGGCTTGCTGCTCCGGTCGGATTCAGCGGCCGAGGTTGTCGATGATGGCGGCGACGACGTCGCCGGTCTTCGCGGAACCCCCGACGTCCGGGGTCAACACCCCAGCGGCCGTGGTGGCCTCGATGGCACGGCGAACCTGATCGGCCTCGGCGGACAGCCCGAAGTGGTCGAGCATCAGGGCGGCGCTGCCGATCGCGCCGATCGGGTTGGCCAGGCCCTGGCCGGCGATGTCGGGCGCGGAGCCGTGGACCGGCTCGAACATCGACGGGAACCGCCGCTCCGGGTTGAAGTTCGCGCTCGCGGCGAGACCGAGGCTCCCGGCCAGCGCGGACCCGAGGTCGGAAAGGATGTCGGCGTTGAGGTTCGAGGCCACGACCACCGACAGGTCTTCGGGCTTGAGCACGAACTTCGCCGACATCGCGTCCACGAGAACGCTTTCGGTTTCGACGTCCGGATAGTCCTGCGCGACGCGGGCGAATACCTCGTCCCACAGCACCATCCCGTACTGCTGCGCGTTGCTCTTGGTCACCGAGGACACCTTCTTGCGGTCCCGCTCACGAGCGAGGTCGAAGGCGAACCGCATGATGCGCTCGCACCCCTTCTCGGTGAACAACGCGGTCTGCAGCGCGACCTCGTTGCCCGGGCCACGTCCGGCCAGGTTGCGCCCGCCCAGGCCGGCGTACTCGCCTTCGCTGTTCTCGCGGACGACCACCCAGTCCAGTGGCGTGTGGTCGGCCTTGCGCAGGGGCGAGGTGATGCCCGGGTGGAAGTGGACGGGGCGCACGTTGGCCCACTGGTCGAAGTTCTGGCAGATCCGCAGCCGCAGACCCCACAGGCTGATGTGGTCGGGCACCGACGGCCAGCCGACGGCGCCGAAGTAGATCGAGTCGAAGTCCTTCAGGACCTCCAGGCCGTCCTCGTCCATCATGCGGCCGGTCCGCTCGTAGTAACCGCAGCCCCAGGGGAATTCGGTCCAGTCGAAGGCGAACGCGCCGCCGGAGGCTTCCGCCAGCGCGTCGAGGACGGCACGTCCGGCGGCGACGACCTCGCTGCCCACGCCGTCCGCCGGGACCGCGGCGATCTTGAAGGTGCGGGTGCTGGCGGGTGCTGACATTTGATCGGGCTCCCTGCTGGATTCGGCTGCGCTGACCTCCCGAGTGAAACCGCGGGACCGGTGCGGCGTCCAACACGCGCTGCCGATGCCATTCATAGGGTCCGCCTATCCTAGCTGTTCAGCGCCTCCACCAGCGGGACGGAAGGTGCGTGCGAGCGCGAGGAACGCCTCGGCTGCCGGAGTCAGCTGGGCCTGCCGGCTCAGCAATTCGACGTGCAACCGGGCGGGATGATCCAGCCGCACGGCGCGGGCTCCCGACCGGCGAGCGAGCGAGGCCCATGCCGCGGGCAGCACCGCCATCCCGCCGCCCTGAAGCACGAGGGGAAGAATCGAGGCGCGGTGGGCGATCTCGGCGACGATCCGCACGTCCGCGTGCTCGGCGAGGATGTCGTCGACGACCCGGCGCATCAGGCTGCCGGGCGGTGAAGCGATCAGCTCCACCCCGGCCAGGGCACCGATCGGCAGCGGATCACCCACCGGGAAGGCGGCGTCGGCGGCACCGACGAGCACGAAATCCTGCTGTTGCAGCGGAAGTACATCGACGCCGGGCGGGTGCAACGGTTCCGGCGCACCGGCCAGACCGAGTTCGCAGGCGCCTTGGCGGACCTGGTGGATCACCTCGTCCGGAGTGAACGCGGCCTCGGCGTCCACGGTGATGCCCGGGTGCCGCCGGGTGAAGGCACCGATCAACGTGCTGAGCGGTTCGATGCCGGGCGAGGGCATGGTGACCAGCTCGACCCGGCCGTGGCGGACGCCCTTCATCGACGCCATCGCCGTCTTGGCCGTGCGCAGGTCGCGCAGCACCTGCCGGGCCGGGCCGATGAGCTCGGTACCGGCGTCGCTGAGGACCACGCGGCGGCCGATCCGGTGGAACAGCTGCATGCCGACTTCGCGTTCGAGCCCGGCGATCGCCTGCGACAACGACGGCTGCGCGAGGTGGAGGGCCTGCGCGGCGCGGCCGAATCCGTCGTGGTCGACGATCGCCAGGAAGTACTCGAGCTGACGAGCGTCCATCCGTCACCTCCAGACCCCACCACATCGTGGCAGCTCAGCGGCTATCCATAAGCTCAGCCTATCAGTCGGGTAGCAACGTTCTCTTGGACGCGGGGGCGGCTCCCGAGTCAGGGTTGTCGAATTCCGCGAGTCGAGGAGGATTTGATGGGCGAGTTGCTCGTGGCCCTCGATTCGTTCAAGGGATCGCTCGGCGCCATGCAGGCCACCGCGGCACTCGCCCGCGGGCTGCGCCGCCACCACAGCAAGCCGGCGGTGCGGGAGCACCCGGTCGCCGACGGCGGCGAGGGCACGGTCTCCGCCGCGGTCGCCGCCGGGTTCACCCCGGTCTCGCTCAGCGCCGCCGGTCCCCTGGGCGAGCCACTCACCGCGCGGTACGCCCACCGCGACGGAGTCGCTGTCGTCGAACTCGCCGAGACGTCCGGGCTCGCCGCGCTCCCCGAGGCGGCACCGACTCCCGCCACGGCGGCCGCGGCATCGACCCACGGGACGGGCCAGGTGATCGCGGCGGCCCTGGACGCCGGCCACCACACGGTGGTCGTGGGTTTGGGGGGCAGCGCGACGACCGACGGCGGAACGGGCCTGCTCACCGGTCTCGGGGCGCTCCTGCTCGACGCGGACGGGCGTGAGCTGCCCGGCCGGACCTCCGCCCTGGGCGCAATCGGTTCGATCGACCTTTCCGGCTTGCACCCCCGGCTGGCCGGACCGGACCGCGCCGAGGTGATCGTCGCCTGCGATGTGGACAATCCCCTGCTCGGCCTCGACGGCGCGGCGGCCGTATACGGGCCGCAGAAGGGGGCGGATGGTTCCACTGTGACCGCCCTCGAAGAGGCGATGTCCCGGTGGGCACCCATCCTCGAACAGGCCACCGGGGTCGCCGCCGCGGCCATGCCGGGCGCCGGCGCCGCCGGTGGAGCGGGGTTCGCCCTGCTCGCCCTCGGCGCCCGCATGGTTCCCGGCATCGACCTGGTGCTGCGCCTGACCGGGCTGCACGCGCGGCTACCCCGGGCCGGGCTCGTGCTCACCGGAGAAGGATCACTGGACCTGCAGAGCCTGCGCGGCAAGGCGCCGATGGGCGTCGCCTCCGCCGCCCGGACCGCGGGAGTGCCGACCGTCGCCGTGGCCGGGCGCAGCGTGCTCACCACCAGCGAACTGACCGCCGCCGGCTTCACGGGCGCGTTCACCCTCACCGAGCTCGAACCCGACCTCGAGCGGTGCGTCGCCGACGCCGAGCGTCTGCTGGAACGCCTCGGCGAACACATCGCCCGGCACCTTCTCGACTGACTCCCCCACCCCGCTCAGGAGGTTGCAATGACGCAAACCACACCGGAACGCAAGCGGAAGCCCTGGTACCGGCAGTTGTACGTGCAGGTCCTGGTCGCCATCGTCATCGGCGTCGTCCTGGGTGCGCTGGCCCCCGACCTCGGCAAGGCGATGCAGCCCATCGGCACAACCTTCATCGCCGCGATGAAGGTCCTCATCGGACCCATCGTGTTCCTCACCGTCATCGGCGGCATCGCCGGGGTCGCCGACCTCAAGAAGGTCGGCCTCACCGGGCTGAAGGCCCTGACCTACTTCCAGGTCGGCACGATCGTCGCGCTCGGGTTCGGGCTCGTCGCGATCAACGTGGTCCGCCTCGGCGACGGCGTCAACGCCAACCCGGCCGCGCTGCACCCGACCGGCAGCGCCCAGCAGTACATCCAGACGGGCGAAACCCAGCACTGGTGGGAATTCTTCACCAACCTGGTCCCCGACAGCTTCTTCAGCGCGTTCACCGACGGCGACATCCTGCAGATCATCTTCCTGGCCGTGCTCTTCGGCATCGCGATCAAGGCGATCGGGCCGCTCGGCGACCCGCTCGTCACCGGGGTCAAGCGGTTCACCGCGGTCGTGTTCAAGGTACTGAGCTTCGTGATGAAGACCGCCCCGATCGGTGCCTTCGGTGCGATGGCCTACGCCGTCGGCGCGTTCGGACTGTCCACATTGACCAGTCTCGGCTCCCTGATCCTGCTGTTCTACGTCACGTCCATCGCGTTCGTGGTCATCGTGCTCGGCGGTCTCCTCGGCGCCTACGTGCGGCTCAACATCTTCCAGCTCTTCCGGTACCTGCGAGAAGAGTTCTTCCTCGTGCTCGGCACGTCCACCGCGGAACCGGCGCTGCCCGGCCTGATGCGCAAGCTGACCTTCCTCGGCGCCGACCGCGCCACGGTGGGCCTCGTCGTGCCGACCGGCTACAGCTTCAACCTCGACGGCGCCGCCATCTACCTGTCCCTCGCGACGCTTTACATCGCCCAGGCGACCAACACCGCGCTCACCATCCCCCAGCAGCTCGGGCTGCTCGCGGTCATGCTGCTCACGTCGAAAGGCGCCGCGGGAGTCGCCGGCGGCGGGTTCATCGCGCTCACCGCGACCCTCTCGACCATCGGCACCGTGCCGGCCGCCGGCATCATGCTCGTCTTCGGCATCGACAAGTTCATGTCCGAATGCCGGGCCCTGGTCAACTTCTACGGCAACGCCGTCGCCACCCTCGTGATCGCCAAATGGGACCGCAACCTCGACTACGCCCGCGCCCGGGAAGTCCTCAGCGACCCGGGATCCGCCGAACGCTCACTCGGCTGGACCGACGATCCGGCGGCCGGGCCACCTCCCGCCCCGTCGACCGCGGGCTCGGACGAGCCTCCCCGAGTGCCCGCCGAAGCCGCGAATGCCGCCGGGACCGGAAGGTGACGGGCGTGCGACGCAGGAGCTTCCTGGTGGGCGCGGCGGCCACCGGCGTGGTGCTCGGCGCCGGCTCCGCATCCGCTGCCGCGGCGCCGGGCCATCGCCTGCCGGACGAAGGGATCGCGGCGCGGACAAAGATGTTCGGGGTGGAGAACGTCGACCCGCGCACGGGCGCCCTGCCCGCGGACCGGGTGGTCTTCGCGTGGTTGTCGAACTCCACGTTCGCCGCGGCAGTCGGTGGCCGGCTGGTCTACCTCGACACGTTCGTCACCCGCCTCGAAGTGGCCCCCGGCCGTACCCCGGTCGTCATCGCCGACCTCGTAGACGCCCGGCCCGACGCCATCCTGCTCGGGCACGGACATTCCGACCACGCCGACAACGCCGCCTACATCGCGGCGCGCACCGGCGCGACCATCTACGCCTCCGCGGAGACCTGCGCGTCGATGACCGCGGACCTGGCACGGATCAAGGCCGACCCCGTGATCCAGGCCGACCCCCGCACCCGCGTCCCCCACGCCGCCCCGCTCCGCACCGTCCCCGTGACCAGCGCGGGATCGGCGCCCGGCACCGAAATCGCCCGCCTCGACGTGCTCGAACCCCACGCCCAGGTCGTCGCGTTCCGCCACCTGCACTCGGTCGCGGTCCCACCCGATCCCGACTACCCGCCTCCCCGCACCCAGATCCTCGTCGACCCCCGGGACGCGCAACTGTTCCCGGCCGGCGTCCCGCTCACCCCCGGCGAACACCCGCTACCCGGCCAGCTGAACATCACCACTGGCGGCAGCGCCTCGGCCGGCGGGCCGGTCAGCCTCTACTTTCACATCACCCTCCGCCGCGGAAGCAACTTCAGCTTCGGCTGGCAGAACAGCGCCGGTGCACTCAAAGAGGGCAAGGGCAATGGCTGGGACGGCACGCCCGCGGACGGGCAGCGCATCCGCGACCGGCTCGCCGCGCTGCCCTCGACCGATCTGCACCTGGCAACCGCGTCCTCGGCCAACTACGCCAACAACGGCCTGCGCGATCTGATCCTGTACCAATCGGTGCTGCGACCCCGCATCTTCGTGCCCAACCACCTCACCTCGGGATCCCTGACCCGCGAAGCCAGTTCGCTCGCGGTCTACGCCGGATACCGCGAACAACTCGATCTCATGCAGGTACCGGCCGCCTTCCGACCGGAGGTCCGGTGGCTCATCGACCCGGTCGACTACCTCGGTCCACTCACCTTCGACATCGACGACGACACCTGGATCGATGCGAGCAAGAACCGCAGAATCCGCGAGCTGGACCGGGTCACACCGGTCCGGCCCCACGCCTTACTGCCGACTGACCGCACGACTGCGACAGCCCACGCGTCATGTGACTAGCGTCCTGGGCCGGAAATCCCATGACTAAGCCAAGAAACTCGTCGACAACAACGCCAAGTAACGACACCAGAATCACGGAACACTAGCAGCGCACTTACTTCCACCTGCTCATCACCGCTGGACGCACCGGTCCGCCGTCGCCTGATCCAGCGTCGGTAGCACCACCTCGACGAAGTCGGGGCACCGTCGGGGAAGTGATCCGCGGAAGATGATCGCGAACGCCCAGAGGTTGCGGATCAGGTGGTGGCGGCGTTCGCCGTCAGTGTCAGCGGACCGGTGAGCAACGGGAAGATCACGTAGTCCTTCCCGCCTTCCGGGCGGCCTGCACCGCGGCGTGAGACGGGTTGCCATAGGGATTTCCGCGGACTGCGGCAATACCGGCGTCAGGGTAGCGGGACCGTCCACGTCAGACGGGTGCCGCCGCCGGCCGGGCTCTCGACCCGGAAGGACCCGCCCGCTTCCGCGGCGCGTCGCTCGAGATTGCGGAGCCCGCTGCGCACCACGGCTTCCGACATCCCGATCCCGGTGTCCGTTACCTCGACGACCAGGTCGCCGTCCAGGGACACAGCGACGGCCAGTTCGGCGGCTTGCGCGTGCCGCAGGACGTTGCTGACAGCTTCGCGTACGACAGCCTCGGCGTGCTCGGCGAGACCGGCGGGCACCCGGTCGAACGATCCCGACAGCCGCACCGTCGTACGGATCGCGGAGTCGGCGCTCGTGTCGAGGATCGCGTTCTGCAGGCGTGCACGCAGCCCCCGCCCGGCTCCCGGTTCGGCGTGCAGATCGAAGATCGCGCCACGGATCTCCTCGACGACGTCCTGGAGCTGATCGATGTGCTGGCTGAGCCGGACGGTGATTGCGGGCGAGTCGGTTCGGCGGCGGGTGCCCTCGATGCCCAGGCCGACCGCGAACAGCCGCTGGATGACCTGATCGTGCAGGTCGCGGGCGATCCGGTCGCGGTCCACCACGACGTCCAGTTCGCGGCGGGCGGCCTGGCTTTCGGCGTCCCGCAGCGCCAGCGCGGCCTGGTCGGCGAAGGCGGACACGATCTGGAGCTCGTGCTCGTCGAACCGCGCCGCCCCGGGAGCGCGGGTCGCCAGGAGCACCCCGGCGGTGGACTCGCCCGACCGCAACCGCACCGCCAGCGCCGGCCCAAGATTGAGGCCCACGTCGTGGCCCAGGTCGAACACCAGGCTCGACAGACTGCGCGGCACGTGGTCGCGCAACACCGCGCCCGAGGTCGATCCGCCGAGCGGGATACGGTGGCCGGCCAGCGCATCGGCGTCCGGTCCTACGCACACCGCGACGACCAGCGCTCCACCGGGCTCCGTGGGCAGCGCGATGAGCGCGTCGTCAGCGCCGGTGAGCTCGGCAGCCCGGCTCGCGATCAGGCGCAGCACCTCGTGGACGTCGGTCCCGCCCAAAAGCTCGGCGGAGATCTCCCCGGTGGCCTCCAGCCACCGCTGCCTGCTCCGGGCCTCCCCGTACAGCCGCGCGTTGTCCACGGCGATCCCGGCGGCCGCCGCCAGCGCCACGATCGCCCGCTCGTCGTCAGCGGTGAAGGGCTGCTCGGCGGCGAGGTACAACCGTCCGAGCACTGCGCCCCGCACCAGGAGCGGGACGCCGAGAAAACTCCGCATCGGCGGGTGGCCCGGCGGGAACCCGCCGCATGCCCGATGGGTGCCCAGGTCGGCCAGGCGCACCGGACCCCGGCCGGTCACGAGCGCGCCGAGCAGGCCGTGGCCGACTGGTGGCGGACCGATCCGGGCCTGGGTGGCGTCGTCGACGCCGGTGACGGCGAACGCAGTCGTTCGGCCGTCCTCGTCGAGCAGGGCCAGCGCGCCGTAACGGGCGTCGACCAGGTCGGCGGCGGCGGTCACAATCCGGTCCAGCGTCGTCTCGAGCTGCAGACCGGCGGAAAACGCGAGGACGGCCGCGGGCAGCGCGTCCATCCGGTCCCGGCCCGACACGATCTCTTCGGGCATGTCACCACACTGGCACAGCGGTCCGGCCCGCGGCGGGATCCGGCCGAACCGAACCGTGTTCGCAACCGACGACCTTCGCCCCGTCACCGGAGGCCGTTCGGCCCTTGGCCCGGAGTGCGACCCGGGCAGACGGTGGGCAGGAAGCGAAACCCGGCGAACCCTCGGAGTTGTCCCATGAAGACCGGTGTCATGCCCGTGGGGCACCTCAGCGCGAACCAGATGCGATCCGTCCTGCTCGCGGCGACGGCTCCCCCGCCACTGCGGACTGCCCGGCCCTGGCGTTTCCAGTGCACGCCGGACGCCATCGAGCTGTACCTGGATTCACCCGCCACGAGCACCGACAGCGATCAGCGGGATCGGCTCCTGAACTGCGGGGCAGCCCTGCTGAACCTGCGGCTGGGGATCATGGCACAGGGCAGCCACCCCGAGGTGCGGCTGTTCCCCACGGCGGACCGGGCCGACCTGCTCGCGGTCGTGCGGCCGCAGGGACACGAGACGATCGCACCGCACGACGAGCTGCTGGCGGAAGCCATCGCCGACCGGCGGAGCAACCGCCGTCCGTTCACCGCCGCCGTCGTGCCCGATTCGGTGCAGCGGCAGCTCCGGCGCGGCGCCGAGAGGGAACGCGCGTGGCTGGCCACGGTCACCGCCGATCAGGTGCCGCAGCTGCGGAAGATCATGCGCCGTACCGAAGTCCCACCGGCGACGCCCGGCCCCGGCGGCGGGACGGACCTCGACGTCGAGCCCGACCGTCTGGTCGTGGTCATCGGCACCCTGCACGACACCGCCCTCGCCCGGCTCCAGGCCGGCCAGGCCATGCAGCGGGTCCTGCTGACGACCACCGCCGCCGGGATCTCGGCGGCGCTCTCCTCGCAGGCGATGGCGCTGCCGGCGGCCCGGCGTGAACTGCGGCAACTGCTCGGCGGCGGGCTCTGGCCCCAGATCATGTTGCGCCTCGGCCACGGCACCGCGGTACCGTCCTCGGCGCAGGCTCAGCTCGAAGACGTCGTGATCAGCGACGAGCACCCGTTCGCCCGCTAGCCGCCCGGACGACGTTGCCCGCCGTGGATCCCGGTGACCAGCACCGCCGCCTGGGACCGCCGCTCCAGCCCGAGCTTCGCCAGCAGCCGGGACACGTAGTTCTTGACCGTCTTCTCCGCCAAGAACATTCGCTCGGCGATCTGCCGGTTGGTCAGGCTTTCCCCGAGCAGGTCGAGCAGGACGAGCTCTTGCCCGCTCAGTCCGGCCAGCGGGCCGGGTTTGCCGGTCTTCGCCCGCAATTCGGCCACGAGCGCTGCGACCGCCCGGCCGTCGAGCAGGGTCTCGCCGGCTCCCACCCGGCGGATGGCGTCGACCAGCTGCAGCCCTTTCACGTCCTTGATCACGTAGCCCTCGGCGCCGGCCAGGACCGCGTCGACCATCGAATCCTCGTCGGTGAAGGAGGTCAGCATCAGGCACCGCAGACCGGGCAGCGCCGCGCGCAGCTCGCGGCACAGCTCCACCCCGTTCCCATCGGGCAGCCGTACATCCAGCACCGCCACGTCCGGACGCAGCGCGGGCACCCTCGTCATGGCCTCGGCGACCGACGATGCCTGCCCGACGACAGTCAGGTCGGTTTCGTCGTCGATGAGTTCGGCGACTCCGCGCCGCACGAGTTCGTGGTCGTCGACCAGGAAGACCGTGATGACGTCCAGGTCGTCCTGCGGGCTGTCATCCACCGCGCCAGGATACGCCCGGCCGCGCCGAACGACCCCTGAACGAAGGTCCGGCGCCTCTAGGCCGGGTGGCTCGGGAAGGACCACGGTGAAGGGATGACACAGCTCCAGCACAGGCCCGATCATCAGCTCAAGACCGCCGTCATCGATGAGCTCGCCTGGACCCCCAGCGTCAACGCCGAAGAGATCGGCGTGACCGTCGCAGGCGGTGTCGCGACGCTGTCCGGACATGTCGGCACCTACCCCGAGAAGGAAGAGGCCCTGCGCGCGGCGACCCGGGTCCACGGCGTGACCACGACCGCGGACAAGATCCTCGTCCGGCACGACCCCGGTGTCCCGGCGGACATGGATCTCGCCCGGGAGGCCATGATCGTGTTCGACCGTCGCACGGTCGTCGTGCCGAAGGACTCGGTGCAGGTCGACGTGCGCGACCGGGTGATCACGCTGCGCGGCACCGTGGACTGGCACTACCAGCGCGAAGCCGCCCGCCAGGCGGTGGCCATGCTCCCCGGGATCAGCGGTGTGCGGAACCTGATCACGCTCAGGCATGCGGGGGTCGCGCCGGCCGAAATCAAGGCGAAGATCACCGCGGCGCTGGCCCGGCACGCGCCGGCGTCCGCCCAGCACGTCGAGATCGGCGTCGACGATGGAAAGGTCACCTTGACCGGCCAGGTACTCACCTCGGCCGATCGCCGTTCGGTCGAGCAGACCGCGTGGTTCGCCCGAGGGGTGACCGCGATCGACAACCAGGTGAAGCTCTCCGGCTGAGCATCCTCCGCCGGCTCCTTCTCGTGAATTCTGGAGCATCATGAACGTTGTCGTGATCGGTGTCATCGTCGTCGCGCTGCTGGTCCTGCTGGCCTCGGCGGTGCGGATCGTCAAACAGTACGAACGGGGTGTCCTGTTCCGGCTCGGCCGGGTGCTGGGCGTGCGCGAGCCGGGATTGCGGCTGATCATTCCCGTCGTCGACGTCCTGCGCCGGGTGCCGTTGCGGATCATCACGATGCCGATCCAGTCCCAGGGCATCATCACCCGCGACAACGTGAGCGTCGACGTGTCCGCGGTCGCCTACTTCCGAGTGCGGGACGCGGTCAAGTCCGTCGTCGCGATCGAGAACGTCTACGCCGCGATCGATCAGATCGCCCAGACGACGCTGCGGAAGGTCGTCGGGCAGCACACGCTGGACGAGACCCTGTCCGAAACGGACAGCATCAACGTCGACATCCGCCGCATCCTCGACGTCACCACACTCGACTGGGGCGTCGAAGTGACGTTGGTGGAGCTGAAGGACATCCAGCTGCCCGACACGATGAAACGAGCGATGGCCCGCCAAGCCGAAGCGGAACGCGAGAAGCGCGCCAAGATCATCAGCGCCGAAGGCGAATCCCTCGCCGCCGCCGCACTCGGAGACGCATCGGACACCATGATGGCGCACCCGCTCGCACTGCAGCTGCGCAACCTGCAGAGCCTCGTCGAAATCGGCGTCGACAAGAACACCACCGTCGTGTTCCCCGCCCCGCTGATGAGCACCATCGGCGAGCTGGGCTCCTTCCTGGCCCGCGAGAGCGCCGCCGCGACCCAGCCGAAACCGGCCGCCACGGCCGCGATCGTGCCACCGCCGGCGGCTGTGAACGGAACCCGGGCAGACGAACACTGACCCCGGACTCCGCAGTGTTCTGTCCGAAAGGTCAGAACACTGCGGACATCACCGGTGGACCTCGGTCGGCAGGCGGGGTTCGCGGTGCAGCAGTTCGAGCGCCTCCGCGTCGGCGACCACGGCGAACATGCGGTAGCTGTTGCGGACCGCGTGCATCCAGGGCAGCGGGCGGAGAAACGCGAACTGGTCCACTTCCCGGGCGAGCCGGTCGAGGACGCTCGCCGGGGCGACCGGAATCGCGAGCACGATCCGGCTCACCTGACGGGCACGCAGGACGCGGATCGCCGTGTGCGCGGTCGTGCCGGTGGCGGCGCCGTCGTCGGCGAGGACGACCGTCCGGCCCGCGATCGGCACCGGCGCGACGGTGTGCCGGTAGACAGCGACCTGCCGGGCCAGTTCGGCGCGCGCCCGGCCGGTGAGCCGGGTGAGCTCCTCCGGCTCGATGTCGCAGCGGCGGATGGCGCTGTGGTCCCACACGAGCAGGCCACCCTCCCCGACGGCGCCGAACGTCGTCGCCGGCGGTCCGGGGACCTCGATCCTACGGGTGAGCAGGATGTCCAGCGGCGCACCGAGGACGTCGGCGATCCGGCCCGCGACCACGAGCCCGCCCCCGGACAGGCCGAGGGCCACGGCTCGGTCGCCGCGGAGCGGGCGCAACCGGAGTGCCAGTCGTTCGCCGGCTTCCCGGCGATCACGGAACCGCATGGCAACTCCCCGTCCGATGCTGCCCTCGAAGGCCGTCTCCAGCATCACTGCGCCGCCCCGGGCGCACGAGGGCCGTTGGTCACCGTGGGACGGACCGTTCGGCACCAGTGGTGATGACTTTTCCTCACGGTTTTTTCAATTCGAATATCTCCGTACGGCGTACAATTACTTCCGCCACACAGATTTGAGGCGATGAAATGACCGAAACAATCCATCCGGAAGCACGGAATCCCAGCACGCCGGACCGGTCCTACCCGGTGCGCGTCCGAGCGGTGCTGGACACCCCGGTGTCCCGCGGGCTTTGGCTCGTGAAATGGCTGCTGCTCGTCCCGCACGTACTGACGCTCATCGCGCTGTGGGCCGCGTTCTGGGTGCTCGGTGTCGTCGCGTTCTTCGCGATCCTGATCACCGGCCGGTACCCGCGGAAGATCTTCGACTTCAACGTCGGGGTCCTGCGGTGGAGCTGGCGGGTGACCTACTACGGCTACGGCGCCCTCGGCACCGATCGCTACCCGCCCTTCAGCCTCCGCGAAGAACCCGGCTACCCGGCCACCCTGAACGTCGACTACCCCGAGCGGCTCTCACGCGGGCTCGTGCTCGTCAAATGGTGGCTGCTGGCCCTCCCGCACTACCTCGTCCTCGCCATCCTGATCGGCGGCGGAACCGGCGCCGCGTGGGGACTCGACGACCGCAGCTGGGCCTGGGGCGGCAGTCTCGTCGGCCTGCTCGTCCTGATCGCGGCGATCGTCCTGACGTTCACCGGCCGCTATCCCCGCCCGCTGTTCGACTTCATCATCGGCATCCAGCGCTGGGGCCTGCGGGTCGCCGTCTACGCCGCACTGATGACCGACCAGTACCCGCCGTTCCGCCTCGATGGCGGCGGCGAGGAACCCGGCGGACCCGAGCCTGTGGAGCCCACCGAGATACCACTGCCCGCGAGCCACGCGGGTCCGTGACGAAGCGGCCGGCACTCCGCTGTCGAGCCGGCGGAGGAACCCGCGGCGGTCCCGTCGTTCGATTCGTCGAGCGGCCCCTCCACCGGCCACCCGTCCCGGAGGCCCGTGGAAGGGGCCGAAAGATCCGCGACGAGTGACCAGCGACCCTTTTCCGGCGAAGGCGGACCAGCGACACTCGAAGGATCCGACCCAGGGACGGAGCCGGGCCGTGCGCGTGCGACTTTCGCTGCCGGACAAGGACCAGCTCACCATCGGAGTAGAGGAGGAGTTCGTCCTCGCCGACCCGGTGACCGGCGGGCCGGCGCTCGCGGCGCCCCGGGTGCTGGAACTGCTCGACGGCGAACCCGCGGTGATGCCGGAGTTCCTGCGCTTCCAAATCGAAACCGCCACCGGGATCCGCACCGGCCTCGACGAAATCCGGGCGGACCTGCTCGGCTTGCGCGGGCTCGTGGCGGACGCCGCCGGCCAAGCCGGCTGCCTGGTGCTGGCGTCCGGGACACCGCCGTGCGGCGACCCGCCGGGGCTGCCCGGCGTCACCGCCGAACCCCGGTACCGCGCGTTGGCCGCACAGTTCCCCGCGCTCGTCCCGGAAGCGGGTACGTGCGCCTGTCACGTGCACGTAGGCGTCCCGTCCCCGGCGCTCGGTGTCCGGATCCTGGCCGGGCTGCGCCCCTGGCTCGCCCCGCTCCTCGCGATCAGCGCGAACTCGCCGTTCGCCCGCGGCGCGGACTCCGGGTGGGCCAGCGGGCGGTACCCGCTGTGGTCGCTCTGGCCGACCGCGAAACCCCCGATGGACTGGGCGGACCCGGCCGCCTACGCCGCGAGCGTCGATGCTGCGGTACGCCGTGGTGACGCGATGGACGCCCCCGGCGTCTACTTCTACGCCCGGCTCTCGCCGAAGCACCCGACGGTCGAGGTCCGGATCGCGGACGTCGGCTTGACCGCCGAAGACGCGGTGCTGCTCGCGGGCCTGGTCCGCGCTCTCGTGGTCACGATCCTCGCGGAGGCCCGGGCCGGCGTCGCACCCCGGCCGGTCCGGACTTCGCTGGTCGTCGCGTCGCTCGCCGCTGCGGCGCGCGACGGCTACCCCGGCCACGGCGTCGACCCCTTCACCGGCGAATCCCTCCCGCAGCACCTGATCGTCGGCCGGCTCCTGGAGTACGTCCGGCCGGCCTTGCGGGCCACCGGGGACTTCGCGACGATCGAGCGGCAGCTCGCCGTAGTCCGAGCCGGAGAAACCGGCGCAGCGCGCCAGCTCGCGCTGTTCGCGGAGACGGCATCCCCGGCCGCGTTCGTGGCAAAGCTGGCATCGGCCACCCTCGCCGGGACAGGCACGCCCGGCCGCCCCGGTCCGCCTCCAGCGCAACGACCGGCCGCCGTCCGCGGCGGCTGATCCGCTCCACGAGGCGCCTGAGCCGGGCCTGCGGTCCCCGGAGGCATCTTGATGGGTCCCTCATCCGGGGGATTCTTTCTGGTAGGTGGCGTAAAGAGCCTAGGCTGTTCGGACCGCCCCGGACCTCGGCGCGTCCGCCGTTCCATGCCCTGCGTGGAGCGCCCAGCGTACGAGGGGAAGACGATGACGGCCGGGAACCCGAACCGCATCGCGCCGGCGGGCCAAGGTGGCCGCCGCCCGCCGCGACGGCAGATCGCGTTCAGCGTCGGGAGCTGGCGCGTCACTTACACCGGAACGGATCCACGCTCGCCGCGCACCGGGATCCTCGCCGGCCGGCCCGAGTTCGGCCCCCTGGGCGTCCGTGTCCCCGTCATCGCCGACGACGGCCCCTCTGCCTCGGTGTGCTGGATCGACGACCGGGACGTCATCGCCGTGACCGCACCACCGGCAGACGAACCATCAGGTGGAGGTCGGGGCACCTGCCCGTGACGGATCGCGCCCTGGCGCAGTCGGCGATGGCGGGTGACCCCACCGCGACGGACACGGCGCTGGATCTCCTGCGCCCCGCGGTGCTCACCTATTGCCGCGTGAAACACCTGCTCGGCCACTCGGCGTGCCACAGCGAAACATCGTGATCCTTCGGGTGTTGTCCGGCTTCCGCCGGAACACCGCCGGCACGCTCGGCATGGCCGGCGCCGGCGCCGAGCCCCCGGAACGGGGGTCGGCAGTTCCCCGATCCCCATCCGCCTGACCAGCACGTCGTCGGGAGTGCCGGTTCCACCAAAATCCACGTCCACACGGACGCGACAGCCGAATTCAGTATTTCTAATCGCGGCAAAACAAATCTCGCAGGATTCTCGGCGGCGCAAATACCTCCAAACGGGGGCCCGAGGTATCGATCACCTGACCCAAAGAGTAGCTTCAAGCTGGTAACCCTGGACCTCGGTACCGCAACAAGTCCGCGATCGCCGACGCGAACTGCGAGCCCGGGGTCATTTGCGTGGACGACATCGCGCATCGACCGCTTTCCGCGGTATTCAGTGTACCCACTGTCTGCGCGATCTTCACCGCCTGCGCACCGCCCAGGCGGTCAATTCCCCATGTGTCCCAGGAAAGAAATCGTCATGCGACGCATCCGCACCATCGCCCGGGTCCTGTTCGGGACCACCGTCGCCACCGGAGGCCTGATCGCGGTGGCCCCGATGGCGCAGGCCATCACCATTCCGGTGGCCTGCAGCGAGAACGCCCTCGTCGCGGCGGTCAACCTGGCCAATTCCACGCCCACCTCGGACACCCTCGTCCTGGCGGGTGGCTGCACCTATGGCATGACCACCGCCCACGGCGGCGCCGCGAACGCACTCCCGGTCATCACCACCCCGATCGAAATGATCGGCCCCGCCACCGTCACCAACGCCTCCCTGCTGGGCCTCGGGATGTTCCGGATCGCCGAGGTCGCCCCCACCGGCAACCTCACCCTCACCACCGGCGTCGCCTTCACCCGCGGCAACATCCTCGGCAACGGCGGCGGCATCCTCAACCGCGGCGCGGTCACCCTCACCGGCAGCACCCTGACCGGCAACACCGCCTCCGGCAACGGCGGCGGCCTCGCCAACGCCGACACCCCGACCGGCACCGCACCCGCCGCGACGTTCACCAACAGCCCGCTGTCCGGCAACACCACCCTGCTCGGTGACGGCGGCGCCCTCTACAACGGCCTCCGCGCCACCCTGACGGTCACCGGCGTCTCGGGCAGTCCACTGTTCATCACCGGCAACAGCGCCGGCCGCGGCGGCGGGATCTCCGCGGTCGCCTCCACCGCCACCACCCTCACCCAAACCGCCGTGACCAACAACCACGCACTGCTGCTCCTCGGCTCAGCCGGCGGCGTCTACCGCCAAGGCGGCACCATGACCACCACCAACTCACCCATCACCGCCAACACTCCCGACAACTGTGTCGGCAGCGTCCCCGCCGTCCCCAACTGCACCGGATGACCGGCTGCGCCGGTGAAAGCGAGCCTGCGCACAAGCACAGCGGGAGGGGCCGCTCGTCGGCGCGCTGCCGGACCTGCTGACGACCCGTCCGCCGAACATCGAGGAGCCGACCTTGACGATCGCCGCCCGGCCCCGGGGGTGGCGGGCCACCGGAACTCACCCGTTCGCCGACGCCCCGGTGGACCGGACGGGCTATCCTCGGTGATGTCCGCCCCGGACCTCGGCGGGTGCCACCCCGAAGTGGCCGAACCGGGCGGAGAGCGATGATGATCACTGCGACACCGAGAGCGCCGGCCTCGCCGTGCGGCGACCTCCGCTGATGACTCTCCTGATCTGGCTCGTGCTGCCCGTCGCCACGCCGGTCGGCCTGATCCTGGCGACGCTGGCCCTGCAACGCTGGGAGGACGGCATCCTGCCGGCGTTCTCCACCGGCGAGCGGACGGTTCCCGCCGAACCGGGCCACCCTCTCGTGTCTCCGCGCCGATGAGGCAGCCGAAGGTGGCCCCGCGGCAGGAGCCGGACCCGTTCGCCCTCAGCCGCGAGCAACGCCGGCGTGGTGCCCGCGTGGTCGCCTCCTCGGCGGACGACGCCGACGACTGCGCCACGCTGCTCACCATCTTGGGGCTGAACCCCGCCGACGGTCTCGCTGGGCCGGACGGCGAGCCCCGGACCGTCCGGCCCGTCCCGAGCTGAGCCCGCCGCCGGTCAGCTGGCCCAGGTCCAGCCCCGGATCTCCGGCATGTCCTCGAAGTGTTCGCGGATGTAGCCGTGGTGGCGGGCGAGCATGACGTCGCAATGCCGCGCCAGCGCCGCACCACCTTCGGGCACCCGGGCGGACCTGCGCAGTGCTTCCAGGACGAGGTGGTAGCGGCTCATCCGGTTGAGCACGACCATGTCGAACGGCGTGGTGGTGCTGCCCTGCTCGGTGTAGCCGCGGACGTGGAACCGACCGGGGTCGGGGCGGCCGTGCAGCAGCTGGTGCACCGCCCGGGGGTAGCCGTGGAAGGCGAACACGACGTCGGCGCCGGTGGTGAACAGCCGCTCGAACTTCCGGTCACCGAACCCGTGCGGGTGGTCGCCGGGCGGGAGCAGGCCCATCAGGTCGACCACGTTGACCACCCGCACCCGCAGATACGGGACGTAGTCGCGCAGCAGCCGGGCGGCGGCCAGGATCTCCAGGGTCGGCACGTCACCGGCCGCGGCGAGCACGATGTCGGGCTCCTCATCGGCCGTTTCGGTGCCGGCCCAGTCCCATGTGGACGCTCCGGCGGCGCAGTGCGCGGCCGCGTCCTCGAGGTCGAGGTACTGCAGGTGCTCCTGCTTGTCGGCGACGATCAGGTTGACGTGGTCACGGCTGCGCAGGCAGTGGTCCGCCACCGACAGCGTGGTGTTGGCGTCCGGCGGGAACCAGACGCGCACGACGCCGGGTGCGAGCGGGATGGCGATGTCGATCAGGCCCGGCCCCTGGTGCGAGAAACCGTTGTTGTCGTTGCGCCAGCAGGTCGAGGTCAGCAGCACGTTGAGCGACGCGACCGAGCGCCGCCACGGCAGGTCCGCCGCGTGCTGCAGCCACTTGGTGTGCTGGATCAGCATCGACGCCGACACCATCGCGAACGCTTCGTAGGTCGCGAACAGGCCGTGCCTGCCCGACAGCAGGTAGCCCTCCAGCCAGCCCTGGCACAGGTGCTCCGAAAGTACCTCCATGACCCGGCCCTCGGGTGAGACGTGGTCGTCGGTGGTGACGATCGGTGCCTGCAGACAGCGGTCGGTGGCCTCGAAGACGGCAGCGAGCCGGTTGCTGGCCGTTTCGTCCGGGCAGAACAACCGGAACGTGCCGCCGCCGTCGGATTCCCGGGTGCTGGCGCGGTAGACGTCGCGCAGCAGCTCGCCGAACGGGCGGGTGTTGCCGTGGTGCACGACACCGGGCGCCGGCACGGCGACGGCGTACGGGGCCAGGACGGGGATGTCGAGCCGTCTCAGCAGCCGCCCGCCGTTGGCGTACGGGCTGGCGGACATCCGCTTGTCCCCCTTGGGGGCGAGTGCGGCCAGCTCCGGGACGAGCCGGCCGACGGCGTCGAAGAGGGTTTCCGGGGCGTAGGACCGCAGCCACCGCTCGAGCAACTGGAAATGTCCGACGTCCTCCCGGACCAGGGTCAGCGGCACCTGGTGCGCCCGGAACGTGCCTTCGATCGCGACGCCGTCGACGACGTCCGGGCCGGTCCAGCCCTTCGGGGTGCGCAGGACGATGGCCGGCCAGCGGACCGGCCGGAACGGCTCGGCCGTGCCGGTGCGCGCCCGCTGCTGGTTGTCGCGGATCCGGTCGTGGGCGGCGGCGAGGACGTGGTGCAGTTCGGTGAACACCGCGGCGGGGTCGTCCCCGGACACGAGGACGGGATCCCAGCCCTGCGCGATGAGCAGCCCGAGGACGTCGCTGTCGTCGGCCCGGCCGAGCACGGTGGGGCCGGAGATTTTGTACCCGTTGAGGTGCAGGATCGGCAGGACGGCGCCGTCGCGGCGGGCGTTGAGGAAGGCGGGGATCTTCCAGGACGCCGCCAGCGGCCCGGTCTCCGCTTCGCCGTCGCCGACCACGCAGGCCACGAGGAGATCTGGGTGGTCGAACGCGGCGCCCGCGGCGTGGGCGAGGGCGTAACCGAGTTCGCCGCCCTCGTGGATGCTGCCGGGTGTCTGGACACCGACGTGGCTCGGCACGCCACCGGGCGTGGAGAACTGCCGCACCAGCCTCCGCAACCCCGCGACGTCGGCCGAGACGCCGGGGTAGACCTCGCCGTAGGTGCCTTCGAGGTAGGCGTTCGCGAGCAGGGCCGGTCCGCCGTGACCGGGACCGGCGACGTAGACGCAGTCGGTGCCGGTGTCGCGGATGAGCCGGTTGAGCAGGGTGTAGATCAGGGACAGCCCGGGGCTGGTGCCCCAGTGCCCGAGCAGGCGCGGCTTGATGTCCTCGACCGAGAGGGGTTCGCGCAACAGCGGGTTGTCCCGCAGGTAGATCTGGGCGACGGTCAGGTAGTTCACCGCGGCCCACCACCTCAGGTCCAGATCCCGGTCGTGCTCGTCGTAGGGAGGTCCGCTTCGGTCACCACGCCGATCAGCCGGCCGTCGGCGTCGAGGACCGGGAGCGCGGTGAAGCCGTGGGCGGACAACAGGTTCGCGGCGTACTTCACCGTCATGTCCGGAGTCACCGAGACGACGGGGCTGCTCATGATGTCCCGTGCTTGCATCGAAGACCTCCTTCGTCCGTCCTGACGCTAGGCGCACGGCCGCGGGCGCACTGCGGTCGTTCGTCACCGATCGCGAGGTCCTCCGGCACCCGCCGCTCGATCGGCCATCGCGAGAGTCGTCTGCCGGGCGATCTCCAGCCCCTCGCGCGCGGACACGACCAGCACCCGCACGGGCTCGTCCCCCCGGCCGACCTGCCGATCGCCCTCGGCGGCCAGGCGCCCGGAATCGGTCCGGACCCCGAAGATCCCCAGCCGTCCGCAGAGTTCGGCCAGCAGGGCCGGCTGGTGTTCCGCGACGCCGCCGGTGAACACCAGTGCGTCCAGGCGGTCGAGAGACGCCACCATCGCGCCGATCTCCCGGCGCAGCCGGTGCAGGTAGACCTCGATCGCGGTGCGGGCGTCCGGGTCGCCGCACTCCCGCGCGGCCAGCACGTCCCGCACGTCACCGCCGGTGCCGGTCATCCCGGCCAGGCCGCTGCCGCGATCGAGCGCGTCGTCGAGCCCGGCAGCGTCGGTGACGCCGGATCGCAGCAGGTACAGGAGCAGACCCGGGTCGACGCTGCCGGAGCGGGTGGCCATGACCGCCCCCTCCAGCGGGGTGAAGCCCATCGACGTGTCGACACTGTGGCCGTCGCGGACAGCGGTCACCGAAACACCGGCCCCGATGTGGCAGCAGACCAGCTGCAGCTCGGCGTGGTCCCGGTCGAGCAGCTCGGCCGTGCGGCGCAGGGCGTACGCGCAGGAGAGACCGTGGAAGCCGTAGCGGCGCAGTTCGTGCTCGCGAACCCAGCTCCTCGGCAGCGCGTAGCGCGCCGCGGATTCCGGCATCAGCGCGTGGAAAGCGGTGTCGAAACACGCGTACACCGGCCCCGGCACGATCTCCGCGACCACCCCGGCCAGCTCCAGGGACAGCGGCTGGTGCAGCGGCGCCAGCGGGGTCAACGCGGTCAGCCGCGCGGTCTCCGCGTCGTCCAGCCGCACCGGGTCGGTGCTCGGACCGCCGTGCACGAACCGCACGCCGGCCGCGTCGATCCGGTGCCGGCGGGCCAGCAGATCGGCCAGCGGCTGCCGAGCAGAGGCGGCCGAGGCGACGCCGACCGTGGCCCGGTCGATCTCCAGGCCGTCATCGACGACCGACAGCTTGACGCTCGACGAGCCGGGATTCACCGTCAGCAGCCGCATCGGGCACCGCCTTCCGTCCGTCCCGAGTGCCGGTAACCCGTGAAGGCGGTATCAGCCCGCGGCAGCGTGGCTGTTCGCCCTCCCCGCCGCACCCGTGGCCAGTTCCTCGCCCGGGCGGTGCGCGGCAGGCTCGGAGATACCTTTCTTGACCGATTCGAGGATCGCCATTCCCTGACCGACAGACCGGCGGCGATCTCACCGAGACCGTCACTTCCGTTGAGGACGGTGACATGGGCACCGCTGAGCCCCAGTGCCGCTTCGCGCACGATTTGCGGAAGCTGCTCGATGATCAGCCGGTCGAGGGCCACGCGGTCGTGGGACGCGGCGGCCGCGGCCTTGACCTCCATCGCCTCGGCATCCGCGTGAGCTATCACGCGCACCTGCTCCGCCTGAGCCTCGGCAGGCCTCACGATCTCCGCGACCAGCTGCTGCTGCCGCAGCAGAGCCTCGCGCTGAGCCAGCTCGGTTCGTGCTTGGATCACTTCGCGTTGTGCCGTCGCCTGGGCCAAGGGGCCGGCCTGGGCGGCTTCGGCCTGGGCCTTGTCCACTTCGGCCTTGTACTGGGCCTGCACCACCGACGTCTGGCGCGCGTATTCCGCCTGCCTCCGCTGCGACTCCTGCGCTGCCTCGGCCGCGGCCTGGTCGGCGCGGGCCTGGGCGATCTGGGCCTCACGCTGGATCGCGGCGTTGTGCGGCGCGGCCATCGCGGCGATGTAGCCGAGCTTCATGTCGTCGATCGACTGGATCTGCAACGAGTCGATCGTCAGGCCGATCTTGGCCATCTCCGAGGCCGAACCGTCGAGCACTTCGGTGGCGAGTTTCTGCCTCTCGGTGACGATCTCCTCGACGGTCATCGAGCCGACGATCGAGCGCAGGTGCCCGGCGAAGATCCGCCCGGTGAGGATCGACATCTGCTCCTGGTCGGAGAGGAACCGCTGGCCGGCGTTGACGATGCTCTCCGTGTCGTTGCCGACCTTGAACGCGATGACCGCGCGGACGTTGAGCGTGATGGCCTGCTTCGTCACACAAGTTTCGGACACTTCGGCCTCGGCCATGCTCAGCGTCAGAAACCGCACCTTCCGGAAGAACGGCATGACGAACGCGCCGTGCCCGGTGACCACCCGGAACGGTGTTTCGCCCGCCCCGCTGCTCTTGCCACCGGAGATGAGCATCGCCTCGTCGGGCGCGGGTACTCGGTAACCGAACATCATTGTTCTCCCAGCTGTGGGTGAAGGGGACGGACCAGACGATGACGTCGACAACGCGGTGTGGGCGGCACCCGACGACCAGGACGGCCGATCCCTTCGGGAGGGACACGTCGGAGTAGGCCCGGTAGGTTTCGGTACCTCCGCGAGTCTTGACCAGAACCTCGCCCGCGCCCGCCGTTCCGCGGCTCCCGACGAGCAGGCCATCTTCGTCTGTCCGCCGGCGGTTCACCAGTCACCGAAGTCCTTGGACGAAGGGTATTTCGGCACGTTGGCCGGGCCGGCGCCCGGACAGGTCCGCGGTGCTGAAGTAGGCGGCCCGACGGCGTAAATGACGGCGAGAACTGCCGGGCGGTGGCCCGGCCGGCTTGGTCCGCACTACTCGGTAGAAGATGCGCTTGCCCACCTCGATCAGGGCGAGATAGCCCAGCACCATCCCAGCCAACGCCGCGAAGAACCCGCCTGGCAACGGTGAGAAACCGAGCGTACCGACCAGCGGGGTGGCCGGCAGCAACGCGCCGACGGTGACGACGCCGAGGGCTCCCAGGGTCAGCGGCAGGCTGGGGTGGCTGCGGAAGAACGGGATCCGCCGGGTGCGGATGGCGAAGATCACCAGGGTCTGGGTGGCCAGGGATTCGACGAACCAGCCGGTGCGGAACTGGTCCGGGCCCGAGTGGAACACCCACAGCATGACGCCGAAGGTGACGAAGTCGAACACCGAGCTGAGCGGGCCGAAGAAGACCATGAACCGGCGGATGAACCCGATGTCCCAGTGGGAGGGGCGGCGGAGCTGGTCCTCGTCGACGGTGTCGGTGGGGATGGCGAGCTGGCTGGTGTCGTAGAGCAGGTTGTTGAGCAGGATCTGCGAGGGCAGCATCGGCAGGAACGTCAGGAACAGCGACGCGCCCGCGGCGGAGAACATGTTGCCGAAGTTGCTGGACGTGCCCATCAGCACGTACTTGATGGTGTTGGCGAAGATCCGCCGCCCTTCGGTGACGCCGTCGGCGAGCACGTCGAGGTCCTTCTCCAGCAGGATCACGTCGGCGGCGTCCTTGGCGACGTCGGTGGCCGAGTCCACCGAGATGCCGACGTCGGCCGCGTGCAGCGCAAGTGCGTCGTTGACGCCGTCGCCGAGGAACGCCACCCCGCCGCCGCTGAGCCGCTGGACGCGCACGATGCGGGCCTTGTGTTCGGGGTTCACCCGGGCGAACACCGTGGTCCGCGTGATCGCGTCGGCGAGCTGGAGATCGTCGAGACCGCCGATTTCGGCGCCGGTGAGCGCGGCGCCGTCGCCGAGTCCGATGTCGTGGCAGACCTTCGCGGCCACCGCGGGGTTGTCGCCGGTGACGACCTTGACCGCGATGCCCAGGTCGCCCAGCCGCCGCAGAGACCGCGCGGCGTCGTGCTTGGGCGGGTCGAGGAACACCAGGAACCCGAGCAGCGTCAGGCCCTGTTCGTCCGCGGGCGCCGGTGGCTGCCCGCCGGGGAACGGCCGCATGGCCACGGCGACGACCCGGTTGCCCGCAGCGAACTCGGCGTTCAGGGCGTGCCGCGCTTCGGGCGGGACGCCGGTGCAGCGGTCCAGCACGGTCTCCGGGGCACCTTTGGTCACCAAGGCGGTGTGGCCCGCCGGATCGCGGACGACCACGGAGATCATGCGCCGCTCGTGGTCGAAGGGCAGCACGCCCAGCCTCGTGTAGCCGGCCAACGCGGACCGCTGCGCCACCGAGGCCGGCGACCCCCACAGCGCCTGGTCCAGCGGGTTGCCGCCGACCGCGGCGGTGTTCTCGGTGCAGAGAAGCCCCCAGCGCAGCACTTCGTCAGGACCGCCGCCGCCCGCCGGGACGGCCCGCATGTACTCGATGTGGCCGAGGGTGAGGGTGCCGGTCTTGTCGGTGAACAGCACGTCGACGTTGCCCAGGTCCTCGATGCACACCAGCCGCTTGACCAGCACCTTGCGCCGGCTCATCCGGCGTGACCCGGCGGCAAGGCTGGTCGACACGACCGCGGGCAGCAGTTGCGGGGTGATGCCGACCGCGATCGCGAGCGAGAACAGCAACGCGTCGAGGATCGGCTTGTGCAGCACCACGTTGATCGCGAAGATCGACGTCGTCAGCACGCCGGCGACGTACACCAGGAGCATCGAGAACTTCCGCAGCCCGATCTGGAACTCGGTGTCGAGCTGGTGGGTGCCCAGGCCGGCCTCGATCGCCCCGAACCCGGTGCGGGCGCCGGTCGACACCACGACGCCGGTGGCGCTGCCGGCGTGCACGACGGTGCCCATCAGCGCGCATCCGGACAATTCGGCCAGCGCGGCGCCCTCGGGGACGGCCGCGGTGTCCTTCTCCAGCGGCAGTGATTCTCCGGTCAGCACCGACTCATCGCATTCCAGCCCGGTCACCGACAGCAGCCGGAGGTCGGCCGGGACGACGTCGCCGAGCTTCACCTCGACGACGTCCCCGGGCACCAGTGCGGTCACGTCCACCTGCACGGGGTGACCGTCCCGGATCGCCACGGTCTCGTGCCGGATCTGCGCGTGCAGTGCTTCCGCGGCCTTTTCCGCGCGGTACTCGTTGACGAACCCCAGTCCGACCGAGACGGCGACGATCCACCCCGATGATCACCGCGTCACTGCGCTCGCCGACGAAGGAGGACGCTACGGCGGCGACCATCAACAGCACCAGCAACGGCGAACGCAGCTGGTGCCACAGCACCGGGACCAACCGCGCCCGGTGCGACGAGACCGCGTTTGGCCCGTACCGCGCCGACCGTTCGACGACGTCGCCGGCGGTCAGCCCGTCGATCGTGACGCCGAGCGCGTCCAGGACCGCTTCAGCAGGCAGGGCCGCAGCGTGGGCGACATCGAGGGCGGGGACGGTCGGTCGCCCGGGCGCTGAGGTGGTGCGGGTGGACATGGGCGCCTCGACCTTCGCGAAGGAGATTCGAATCGGCGAGCCGGCCTGCGCGGCACACCGACATGCACCAGGACCGGCTTCCCCGCCCGTACCAGTATTTCCGCGACGGCTTCGGCGCGGTTCACCTCGCGCCGCTGGTGACCGTTTTCAGTTGGTGGAGCAAGAAGCCTGACTGCTCGGCCGGATCTTGATCGACCGTCTCGCCGGTGCGCGTCGCGCCGCCTTCTGATTCCCAGCGGGACACAGCGCTGTCGCGACGTCCGGGCAAGGCACCGGAGTCGTCCAGGATCGTCTCCGGGCTCGCCTCGTTGTCCTGCCCCGCGGCTGCCGCCAACGCCAGTCCGGCGGCCGCGGCGTCCGCCTCTGGTGGCACGACCAGGAGCGTGACGCGGCGCATCGTCCCGCCGGTCACGTGCACGACGTACCGGTCCTGCGTACTGATTCCCTCCAGCCGCAGCAGCCTGCCCCGGAAGACCGTGGTGCCGGCGGTGACCGCCCAGCCGGCCGGGGCGAACGCCACTCGCCACACCGGCCCGATCCGGTCGGCGAGCGCCTCCACCAGCGTGGGGGCCTCGGCTGTCAGGTCACCGGAGCGCGGCCACCACCCCCCGTCGACGAAGCCGTTCGCCGAAAACGGGGGCTTGAGCCGCAGCCGGTCGATGGCCGGTTCGAGCGGTGGTCGTTCGTTCGGGTTCACGGGCACGTGGTGCTCCGGGCTCCGGCACAACGGCCGGTGTGGTGAACGCCGGCGGTGGTGCTCACGCCGTTCCGGTGGACGGGCTCGAGGGCGCCACTGGTGGTCAGGATCAGCACGGCGGAGCCGACGGCGTCCGGCGCGGCGGCTGCCTCCAGCGCTCGCTCCGCCGCGGCCGGCTCGACGCAGGCCGGGATCACCAGCAGGGTCAACCGGCGGATGCTCGGTCCGATCACGACAACGGTGTGCCGGTCCAGGCCGGCGAAACCCGCCAACTGCACGAGACCGGCTTCGAGGGCGAGCTTCCGGGGAGCCAGGTCCCACGACGCCGGGTTGAAGCCGATCCGGTCCACGGGGCCCGAGTCGGCGGCGAGCGCGGTGATCAAGGCGCTGAATTCCGCCACCGGGTCCCGCGAGCGCGGCCACCAGCCGCCGTCGAAGCAGCCCTTTACCGCACCCGGTGACTTCAACCGCAGCCGCCTGCCGACGGCCGGGGAGCCGACCACGGGGCCCGCGGCACTGTTCGACACGAAGGTCATGGCCGGCGCTCCTGTCGCACCTGCGGGGCCGGGGACCTCGCCGGCGGGCTCGCCAGTGGCGTTCATGACGGAATCATTCATTTCCGGACGCGCATCGCCGTGGTCACGGCTTTTTCCGGTTTGCCGGCACAGACGCAGCCGCGGTTGATCACGCTCGCCAGCGTTGCCGTGCAGAACCGCCTCGCTATCATGTCGTGCGATTCCACGGAATGGGGGCACACCAGGCACACGGCTGCCGCTCGACCGTCAATTTCCGCGACAGCGACACCTGGTTCGACATCGATCTTCGACATGCCTGATCCTCCTTTTGCCGATGGTTGACCATGCGTGCGCGGTCCGCTGATCAGATGAGGAAATCCAGGACTCGCTCGAAATTCCGGCTTCGGTCCCGGCCGCACCGAATTCGCCGGGGGTCCAGGGCGATACCTCCACCTTACGCCCGTGCCGGCGGAGCTGGCCGCGTCGCCCGCCGGCCGAACGACCCCGGAAGAGAGGCCGCAGGACTCTAGGCCCAGGCCGCTGGACGGAACACGGTCGCTCCATGACACAGACCCAGCACAGGGCGGACCACGAGCTCGAGCGCGCGATCACCGATGAGCTGGCCTGGACCCCCAGCGTCAACGCCGAGGAAATCGGCGTGACCGTCACCGACGGCGCGGCGACGCTGTCCGGGAACGTCGGAACCTACCCCGAATTGGAAGAAGCCCTTCGCGCCGCGACCCGCGTCTACGGCATTACCGTGACCGCGGACGAGATCGTCGTCCGGCACGCCGCCGACGCGCCGGCGGACGCCGACCTCGCCCGGGAAGCCGCGATCGTCTTCGACCGCCGCACGGTGGTCGTGCCGAAGGGATCGGTGCGAGTCGACGTCACCGACCAGGTGATCACGTTGCGCGGCACGGTGGACTGGCAGTTCCAGCGTGAGGCCGCCCGGCACGCGATGGCGGCGCTGCCGGGCGTGAGCGGGATCCGGAATCTGATCACGTTGAACACCGCGACGCTCGTCCCGCCGGCCGAAACCCAAGGCCGGATCAAGGCCGCGCTGCGCCGGCACGCGGCGTCGGACGCCCCGCACGTCGAAGTCGGGGTGTCCGGAAGCCACGTCACGCTCTCGGGCACGGTCTCTTCCTCGGCCGAACGCCGAGCGGTCGAACAGACCGCCTGGTTCGCCGCCGGAGTGACCGCGGTCGACAACCAGGTGACGCTCGCAGGCTGAGGCGTCACCCTCCGGCCGGCACCCGCTCCCCTCCCCGGGCGGGTGCCGGCTCCCGCTCGCGAATTCTGGAGCACCATGAACGGTCTCGTGATCGTCGCCATCGTCGCCGTGCTGCTGATCCTGCTGGCGTCGGCGATCCGGAGCGTCAAGCAATACGAACGCGGTGTCCTGTTCCGGCTCGGCCGGGTACCGGGCGTGCGCGAACCGGGGCTGCGGCTCATCATCCCGATCGCCGACGTCCTGCGCCGCGTGCACGCCCTGGCTCAGCGAACCAAGATCGACTGGGTCGGGCAGGTCAAGCAGCTACTGACAGAGATGATGTCGGGGAGCACCTCCGGGCCGGGGCCTGACCCAGCTACTGACTGACTTCGGGTCTTCAACCGGATATGTCGGCCCGGCCGGGAGGTGCTCGTCGCACGCACCGAACCTGGCGACCGTGACTTCATAGGAGCCTGGCCAGAGGCCCCATCTCTGTCTTGTCCACCATGCCCGGCTGGTGCGTGCCGCCCTGCCCAGCAACGAGCAACAGGACGACAATGCCTTCTACCACAGCCGAGACCGAAACCGCGTAACTGCCCGACGTGGCCGGTGCCCAGACCGCAAAACCCGTCGTTTCCAGGGAAAGTCCGACCCGATCGACGCGATCCAAGCCGCCAAGACAGCCATGGCCGAAACCCGTACCGGTATCCCGAAACACCGCGAAGGCCAGGTCGAAGCGCTGCGCAACCTGCGGGCCGCGCGCCGCAGCGCGGTGGAGCAACGCGCCGACACCCAACGCCAGATCAAGGCGCTGATCGTGACTGCCGCCGACACGCTGCGCGAACGCCTGCGCGGTCTCACGGTCGCGAAGCTGATCGCCGTCTGCGCCGGGATGCGGCCCGACACGACCGACGCGGCGACCCCGGTCACCGCCACGAAGATCGCGTTGCGGTCACTGGCCCGCCGGCACCAGCAGCTCTCCGTCGAGATCGGTGAACTGGACGCGCTGCTCGGCCCGCTGGTCGTCGCGACCAACCCGCGCCTGGCCGCCGCCAACGGTGTCGGCCCCGACGTCGCGGGACAGTTGCTGGTCACCGCCGGGCAAAACCACGACCGCATCGGCTCCGAGGCGGCGTTCGCGATGCTCTGCGGTGTCGCACCCATTCCCGCTTCGTCCGGGAAAACAACCCGTCATCGGCTCAACCGGGGCGGCGATCGCCAAGCCAACGCTGTCCTCTACCGCGTCGTGCTCTGCCGGTTGCGCTGGGACCCACGCACCCGCGCCTACACCGAACGACGGACCCGCGAGGGCTTGTCGAAGAAGGAGATCATCCGCTGCCTCAAACGCTACATCGCCCGAGAGCTCTACCAGCTGATCACCACAAACGATCTTCAACTCAGCTCTTGACATCCATAGGAGCATCCGTGGACCATCCCGACGCTCGTGCCGAGGATGCTTTCCCAGTCGAATCCCATGGGCGCGACCCTATCCATACCCTTCCAGGATCCGGCCGATCCTTGCGTCGAGCCCATCGGCCCGGACGCGGATCGCGGCTTACTCCCCGCCTCGACCAGTTCTCGGCCCGCACCCTGGCCTGCCGATGCCGCGGAGCTACCCCCGCCCGGCGGACCGCACGCTGACCCGGCCGTGCCGCTGCTCGTGGCGCCCTGCAGCCGGCATGCCGCGCAGCACGCGGGCCTGCGCTGGCACTCCTCACAGAAGATGCGACGCAGCAAGATCGCCCCGTCGGCGTCTGGGAACGCGGCGAGCTCACCGGCGTGGTCATGTTCGGCCGATCCGCCACGGCCGCGCTCGGCAGCCCCTACGGCCTTGACCAGACCGAATGCGTCGAGCCGCAGCTCGCCGCGCTCCGACCGCACGAGCACCCGGTAACCCAGATGGTCGCGGCCAGCCTGCGGCAGCTCCGCGCCGTCTGCCCCGGCCTGCGGCTGAGCGTGTCCTACGCCGACACCGCCCACGGCCACCGGGGCAACATCTACCAAGCCGGAACTGGATCTACACCGGCACCACCAACCCCACGAACGCCTCCTACATCGTTCACGGGCAGCTTGCGCACGACCGGACCCTGCGCCATATGGCGGTGGCCCGGCCGGCCGGGGAAACCGCTGAACAGTTCGTCCGCCGTACCATCGATCCGGGTACCCGCCGCGTCGTCGAGCGTACGGTGACGCACCGCTATGTGTATCCGCTCGACCGTCCCATGCGTCGCGCCCTTGCCGAAATTGGTAAGCCCGCCCACGGCCGAGTTCACGTACGCACAGCGGTCGACGTGCGCGACCGCCTGTACGGCGTGCTTCGCCCCAGCCCCAGCCCCAGTCGCTGCGTCGTCTGCCTGCCTCGCCACGTCGTCGTGTTCGCGTTGAACGCTCGCGAGGCACGGCTCCTCACCTACAGAGCTCGCTGGGCGCTGAGCGACTGCGATGGGACGGTGTGAGCGTGACGACGGCGGCCTGCTGAGATGACCCTGGATTCCTTCACCGCCCCGACGGTGAAGGGGTTGGTCATCCCGGCAGACCGCCGCCTGTCCCCGAGCGGGGTCCCGATCCCGCTTGCCGGTGACCTACCCACCCGACCGGGGTGCTCAACCCCTCCCGCCCAACTTCGTCGAGAACAGGCCGCCGCACTTGTGCCGGTGGAGGGGATTCAACTCGACCTGGCTGTGGCATCTGCCAGGAGTGACACACCATCACCACCATCACGCAGCAGTGACCGAGGCGCGGGAAGGAACCGGCCTATCAGCCTCGCGGCCGCCGACCTGGGTGGTCGGAGTGACCACCGGAGCCCGTGGCGGCGGCCTGTGGCTGGGCGTGGCCGGACTCCTGTCGTTGCGCGGCGGCCACTGGCGGCGAGCAGCGCGACGCGGGCTGATGGCCGCCGCGACGGGAATGGCCGGCGGACATCTGCTCGGGCTGCTGCTACCGCGACGGCGGCCACGCGCCCACGCAGTCCCCGCACGACAGGCGCTACCGGAACACCCCACCTCGTCGTCATTCCCGTCCAACCACGCCATGGTCGCCGCGGCGTTCACCACGGCTACCGTCCTGACCGCCCCGTCGGCGGGGCTGCTCACCGTCCCGCTCGCGACCGTGGTCTGCTACGGGCGGGTCCGGACCCGCGTGCACTGGCCCGGCGACGTCGCCGGCGGGGCCGCCCTCGGTATCGCGATCGCCGTCGGACAACACCGGCTGCTGGCCCATGCCGGCCGTCTGCATCGAGGGCCGTTCGGCCCTGGCGCCGCAGGCGCAGGCGGTGACAGTGATCAGTGAGCCGGCCCGGGGCGCGCCGTCCCCCCGCAGGGACCCCGGGGCGGCCGCGACGAACCCCGGCAAAGGTGGTGACGACCGGCGTCCTGGGAGTTGGCACCGGCCACGACCGAGGATCAGGATGCGTCGAGTCGGTCCCAGCGGTCGCGCCACTGCTCCACTTCACCCGCTGCGACGTCCGGTGGGGTGATGTAGAAGGCGGGGGTGTCGGCGAAGAGGTCGACGAACACCAGCGAGTGCGCTCCTGCGACGTCCTGCTGGGTGCCGCGGCGCATCGGCCGTTCCTGGGCGGTGCGCCGGGAGAACACCCGCACGGCGTGGCCGTTGATCTCCAGCCGGAAGGGTCGTTCCTCCGGCACGACCGCGATGCGGTGGCGGGTGCGGCGGGCGGCCTCGCCGGCGGCGAAGTAGGTGGCGGCTTCGTGCAGCCGGTCGGTGCTCAGATCGCGGAAGACCATGCCGATCACATTCCCGGCTGGGTGCCGTTGAGAACGGCTTCGAGGCTGGGGCGGCTGGTCGAGCGGGCCGCCCGCGGGATGGTCAGCGGAGCCCGCATCGGCCGCTCCAGCAGCCCGCGGGCCCACATCGCGTCGCTGTAGGGGGTGTGCAGCCAGACCGCGCGCGACCATGTCGTCCTTGCGGAACTCGTCCCGGATGATCTGGCCGTTGTCGAAGGTGGCGTGGTCGTGTTTCCACCCGTGCTTCTCGGCCCATGTCAGGACGTCGGGGCGGCGGTCGGTGCGCGGAGCGGGCATCAAACCCTCCAAGGTTCGGCATGACGTGCGACATCCAGTGCCTTACATGGTGCGTCACCACAACGGGTACATCGCGCATTACCCAAAACGTTGCCTGTCATAGGTTCTGAAACAAACGAGCGCCGGAACGTCTCCGACTCGTAGATCGCGCCGCGGTCGGCGACGGCGACCTAGGTCGTTGCGCGGTCGCCGTGGCGACGCAGCAACCGGTGGTGGCGCAGCTGCGCGGCGACGACCCGGCCGCCCGGGGTGGAGGTGTCGATGCCAGCGGCCCGCGTCGAACATCTGCTGGGGCGGTTTCGAGCTTGGCTTGGGGTCAGCGCCGAAACCAGCCGCCGACGCAGCCGCGGGCCCGGGTGGCGGCGAGCCCGTCGAGGGTGCCTTCGACATTTCCGGACGTCTTCGCGAACGGGGTGAGCCCGTCAGCGTCGAGCCGGTCGCGGAGCCGTTCGGAAACCCGGCAACAGTCCACGATCGAGGTCCCGGGCCCGGGATCGAGGTCGAACACCAACCGGTCAGACGCCGCCCACCGCGGGGATCGATCTGCCACTGCGGACGTGCAGCTCGAGCGAGACGAGCTCGCCGGTGTCCGGGCCGTGGGCGCCGAGCGCGAGCCCCCCATCCGGCCCGCGATGCGGCCCTGGCCGAGTGCTGGTAAGTCGTAATATGAGTACTTGTCGAATTGCCGACCGCTTGGTGACTGCGCGAAATGGCTCGGGCTCCAGATGATCGGCCTGTCGTCGACGCTCCCCGGCCGATTGGTGAAGGACCTCGAGAAAGTCGGATACTTCACCACCGAGGCAGTATCGGTCCCGCTTCGGATCCCGCAACACTGCACCCGGCAACTGGTCGAGCCTGCCCTGGTCCCAGGCGACGTGGTGCGCCGCCCCCTCACGCTGATCAGCCGGTCGGCAGCTTCACGCTCCACCATTGTCGAGACACTTCTGTGCCGAACCCATGGTCACTCGTGAGGAACGCCGGCGCAGGCGACTGCTGCGGTGGCGAGGCGAGGGTTCGCGCCAGCGGTCGCCACAGCAGGTTCACGCTGAGGCCAGGCGGTGATCTGTCTTTCCGCGGTCCGGCGTCAAGGCCTACCGGCCCGGGCCTCGCACCGGAACTGGGACGCAGCCCGCACGGCGCCCCCGCGGGTCACGCACCATGGCGAGAACGAGGTGGCCTCGGCGTCCGGTCGCCGTTTTAGCCGCGTCGTCCTCATTCTTTCCCCATTACCCAATGCCATCCCTCAACAGGGAACTTGCCGCCCCAGATCAGTCCAGACCGGGTCCGCTACCCTGCTCAAGGTTGAGCCTACAGCCGATCACCCGCGCGCAGATCCGTTCACAAGATCGAGCCGGCCTTCCTCCACGCACCCACGGGTGCGAGACAGTGCGGTGCCCATGACGTCCTCGTCCGATCCCGCCGCCGAAGGACACCACTCGCTGGTGGGCCAGCCACACAACGACGACGAAGGCACGATCGCCGAGGCCGAAGCCGAGGCCGCCGAGATCAGCACCCCCGAGCAGCCACTGGGAACGGTCGGCAAACGACTCGACCGGCGGTCACCGTTCTTCATCGGCATGGCCGCCGCGGCCGGCGTCGCCGTGACCTACGGCCTGATCCAGCTCCTCGCCGGCGCCGAGCAGATCCTCGTGCTGGTCGGGCTGGCCCTGTTCCTCGCCATCGGCCTGGAACCGGTCGTGTCCTGGCTGGTCAACCACCGCTTCCCGCGCTGGCTCGCCGTCACCGCCGTGTTCGTTGTCGCCTTCGGCGCGGTCGGCGGGTTCCTCGCCGCCGCCATCCCCGTCATCGTCGAACAAGCCACCGCACTGGTCAACGAGGCCCCGCAGTACCTGCGCCAGGCCCAGGACCACAACACTTTCCTCGGCCGCCTCAACGAGCGTTTCCACTTGCAACAGGCGATCGAGTCGGCGTTCAGCTCGGGCGGCGGCCTCACCAGCGGTGTACTCGGGGCGGGCAAAGCCGTCTTCGGCGCCGTGACCGACATGCTGATCGTGGTCGTGCTCACCATCTACTTCGTCGCCGACCTGCCCCGGATCCGTGCCGCGATGTACCGCCTGATCCCGCATTCTCGCCGGCCGCGGGCGATCCTGATCGGCGACGACATCTTCGCCAAGGTCGGCGGGTACGTGCTGGGAAACCTGGCCGTCTCCGTCATCGCCGGCGTGCTCACCCTGATCTGGCTGCTGATCTTCGGAGTGCCGTACGCGGCACTGCTGGCCATCGCCGTCGCCGTGCTGGACCTCATCCCGGTGGTCGGGTCCGTGATCGGCGGGGTGCTGATCAGCCTCGTGGCGCTCACGGTGTCCCTGCCGGTGTTCCTCGCGACCGTGGGATTCGCCCTCGTCTACCGGCTGGTCGAGGACTACCTGCTGGTCCCGAAGATCATCGGTAGCGCGCTCAAAGTGCCCGCGCTGGTCACCGTCGTCGCCGTCCTCATCGGCGGTGCGCTGCTCGGCGTCATCGGTGCGCTGGTCGCCATCCCGGTCGCCGCGGCCCTGCTTCTGCTGGCCGAAGAGGTGCTCTATCCCCGCCTCGACAAGGCCTGAGGTCAACGTTCGGCGAGTCAGCTGATGCGGGTCCCGGCTTTCGTGGAGAACCGGAACTCGACGGTTGAGGGCAAGGCATCGAGATCGAGGGCTTGATGCAAGCGTGGGAGGCCCTCCTCCTCGATCCGGTCACGGATGGCGGCGACGTCGCCGTCCTGCTCGACGCTGACGACCAGCGCGACGGCCGGGTTCTCGCGGGTGCCGGCCAGGGTGGCGTGTGCGGCATGGACACCGGGGTAGGTCGTCACTTCGGCGAGGAACGGCTGGATCGCGGTGCTCGCGGCCAGTTCGGTGCGGCCGGTATCCGGGTCGGACTCGAAACGCCAGGTGTGGCTCTTGGGTTTGCCGGCCAGCTGCGCGAGCAGCCATCGCAGCAGAAGCAACCCCAGGATGACCGCGACGGCAGCAGCGACGTACAGCGCCCAGGTCGGCGGGGTACCCACGCCGGGAGCAAGAGCCGAGTCCGGGGCGAGAACATCGAGTTTGCCGAAGTGGGTGGCGATGGCGAAGCCGCCGGCGGCGAGCAGGACCAGCCCGAGCAGGGCGAGCAGGGTCCGGTTGAGGCGAGCCGGGCGGTTGAGGCTGGTCATGACGCGCTCCTGGCGGCGTGGACCTTGATCTTGACGGTCGGGTGGACGACGGGGTTGATCTGGTCGAGCCGGTGCTCGATCGCGCCGCGCACGGCGTCGGCGAGCCCGTCGGTGTTGGTGCGCCCGGTGGTCACCTTTGCGGTGACCTTGCGGCGCTTGAGGATCAGTTTCGCGCCGGCGACACCGTCCACTGTGGATGCCGCGGCGCGGAGGGTGGAGCGGTAGCTGCGCCGCGAAGCACCGGAGTCCAGGTCGCCGTGCAGCGGCAGGATCGTGAGCTTGCCGGGCAGGATCGCGGTCAGCAGCAGAATGATCCCGAGCAGCGCGGCGCCGCCGCCGGCGAGCGCGGGGATCAGGTCGTTCCAGTGCGCGTCGTGCAGTGCGTCGGCGATCGCCTGGTAGCTGACCCAGGGGGTCTGGTTCAGGATCATCTGGATCGCGACCACGGCGACGAACGTGCAGGCGGCCAGCAGGACGAGGGCGGTGAGCGTAGCCGGGGTGGAGCGGCGGGGGCGGCGTTTCACTGAACCCTCCTGGGCGCGTTGGTGACGGTGTGCAGCGCGGTGACGGTGACGTCCACCCGCGACACGGTGAGGCCGGTGAGTTCGGTGACCCGCCGCATCAGGTGCCGGCGGACGTTTCCGGTGGTGCGGCCGACCGGTCTGGGGTAGCTGATGGAGAGCCGCACGTCGAGCGTGGCGGTGTCGCCGTGCACTGTCGCAGTGACTTTCGCGCTGTTGTCAGGGTCTTCGCCGCCGACGGCGACGCCGAGCACGCGGTTCGCCGCGCCGCCGGCACCCTCGACTTCCGTCACGACCTGGGCGGCGATCCGTTCGACGGTGCGGCCGGAGACGGTGAGGGTGCCTCGCTCGTCGAGGTCGGCGACGGCTGGTCGTTGCAGGGTGGCGGTCATGGTCAGCCCCGGTCGCGGCCGGTGAGCTGCGAGAGGTCGAGCTTGCCGTCGAGGACCCGGCCGGCGAGCAGGCCGAGCGCGCCGAGGACGAGCACGACGAGGAAAGCGCCGAAGCCGCCGAACGCGGCGGCGAGACCGAGCGTGAGGCCGGTGAGGAGGCCGAGGTGGGTGTTGGACATGGGCTTCTCCTTGCTGGTTGCCGATCGGCCCGCAGGGAGTGGGAGCCGGTCGGAATGGTCAGGAACGGGCCGGAGGTTCGGTCGTGGTGAGCGGTTCTTCGACGGTGACCGCGATCGAGGTGGGTGCCGCGATGTCGCCGATGCGCACGTGCACCGGGCATCCGACCGGTCCGACCGCGGCGCGGACGTCGGCCGCGATCTGGTGGACGGTGGCCGGGTAGCGGCCGGTGACCCCGATGGTGATCTCGTCGGGGCGGATCCGGACGCCGGGGATGCGGCGGCCGGGCAGCAGGGTGGTGATCTCGCCGAACCGGCCGCTGTGCAGGCCGGCGATGTCGGGCAGGGCCTGCACAGCGTTGGCGATGCGGCCGGCGTCGGTCTCGACGCCGGTGGTCACTGGAGGCGGCCGGTCACGTCCTGGGTGTCGTCGCCGTCGTCGCCGGGGATGTGCACGTCGGAGACGTTGATGTTGACTTCGACGACTTGCAGGTCGGTGATCTGCTCGACGGCGGTGATCACGTTCTTGCGGACCGCGCGGGCGAGGTCGGCGATGGAGACGCCGTACTCGACGAGGATCTGCAGGTCGACGGCGGCCTGGCGTTCGCCGACCTCGACCGACACGCCCTGCGCGACCGAGGCGGACGCGCCCGGGATGCGCTCGCGGATCGCGCTGAACGCCCGCGCCGCACCGCCACCGAGGGCGTGGACGCCGGAGACCTCGCGGGTCGCCAGCCCGGCGACCTTCGCCACGACGGTGTCGGCGATCGTGGTCGAGCCCTGCGGCGAGGCCAGCCCACCGGCGACGGTCTTCTCGACTTCGGTCGAGTGAGCGGGGGTCTTGGTGGCGGCCGGGTTCGTCATGACGGTTCTCCTCGTGTCGAATTCTGTTTCCTGGGGCGGAAGTTCACGGGTTCCTGTTGTCCCTTCCACACCGCTAAGACCCGACGTTCGGGAGATCGTCACGATCCGATCGTGTGACTACGGTCTCCCGCCGGACGCGCTACGGGTTACCTCCGCTGAACGCGGACGCGTCAAGGTCGGTGACCACCAGCCGCAGCCGGGCGCTCGTCCGGCCGGACTCGTCCAGTGCCGAGCGCAGCGCGGCCTCGGCGCGCCGCAGGATCGGCGGTAGAGGCAGCGCCAGGGCGACTACCCGGATGTGGACGAGATCGTCGTTGATGTCGACGGCCAGCGCGTCGAGGTCCCACGGCACCCACGTGGCTTCCGGCCTGCTCGACGGGGTCGCCGGACGCACACCGGGGACCCCGCGCAGCACGTCGAGCAAGGCCCGGGTCAGGTCGTTCGCAGCGCCCATCAGGCGCCGCTGCCCGGCAAGCCGATGTCCATGATGGACACCGATACCGTCGCAGTCGTCAGGCCGGTGGCAGGTCGAGGCCCGCGCTGTCAAGGCGCACGTCCGTCCCAGGTGGGGCGACGTGCCGCTCAACGAGATCGAACAGCCCGACGTCCAGGAGTGGGTCAGCGAGCTGACCCCGGGCCGCCGGTGGAACACGGTCCGGACCATCTATTCGCCGTTCCGGATCTCTATGAATGCCACCATCAAGCAGAAGCCGCCACTGCTCACCGCCTCGCCTTGCGTCGGCGTCGAGCTGCCGAAGCCGAAGAGGCGGACGCGGAAGCGGCAGCTCTCCGGGACCGACGAGGAAGTCCTCAGTCGGCGACCGGGTCCAGGCGGCGACGTCGTTGGCGGCCACCTTCATGAGCGTTACGCGCGGGCGCTGCGATTCCATCGCCGCACCGGTTTGCGGCCTGGCGAGCTGGCCGGCATGCACGCCGACCAGCTCGACTTCGAGCGCAAAGAAGTGACCGTCTCGAACGTGTACATCGCGAGCCGCGCCGTGATCCGGCCGTATCCGAAGGACGAGGAGGACCGTGTCATACCGCTGCTCGACGAGGCGATCGAAGCCGCGCGCGAGGCCTTGGCAGGGCGCGACCTGACCGCCGGGTGCGGTATTCCATACAGTGACGGGTCCAAGTGCAACAGCGTCCTCGTCTTCCTATCGCCGCGCGGCGCGGTCGTGTCGCCAGCGAACTACAAGGGCGTCCTTAGGCGGGCGTGCCAGAAGGCGAACATTCCCCACCTGGTTAGTCCGTACGCGGTGCGCCGAGGGTTCGCGACGTGGGCCAAGGACCGCGGCGTCGACCCGTTCACGATCCAGGTGATCATGGGGCATTCTCGGTTGGATCAGACCGCCGACTACGTCCAGTTCACGGAGGCTGCGCGGCTGCAGTTCCTCGCCGCAATGAAAGATCCGATGAATTTGCGCGCCATGGGGCCGAATGACGATCTTGGGGCCAACCCTGGGGCCGAGACGGCCGGGACAACACTGGACAGCGCTGCAAACGGGGGACATTCAACCACCGCCTGACCAGGCAATACGCTGGATTCTGCTGGACCGTGCTTGATACCGATGGAATCAAGGAACCGCAGGTCAGCGGTTGTAACGAACATCTGCAGGTTCGGGACGTCGGCGCGCGGGTAGAAGACCTCGGACGTGACGCCGTCGGCGACGGTGAACCACACCGGGCTCGCGGTCGTCGTCGAGGTCCCGAGGGCGGACTTGTTGCCGGTCGCCCAGGACGCGCCACCGCCGCAGCAGTCGGTCGCGGTGCCGCTCGCCAGTGCCGTGCCGGGCAGCGCCCCGGCCAGCAGAATTCCCGCTCCGGCGCAGGCCAGGACCACTTTCCACCTGATCATCGAGACCCTCCGACGGCGTTGTCGTCAATATGTTGCGAGCGGCAACATATTGGGCCACGTCCCGGTGACAGGCAATGTCCGATCGGACTGGATCGATCCAGCCCTCCGCCGAACGGCGCAGGCAGCGCTAGCGGGCTCGGCCAAGACACGCGGACGGGGGGATCAGGCGTCGGCGATGCGGTCCAGCCACTCCGCGAGCAGCACGCGCTCGGCGTCGGTCAGCACCGCCGCGCCGTCGAGACCGGCGCGCAACGCGATCGCCCGCTCCGGCAGGTCCGACCCGGCCGGTTCCTCGGTGCCGGTGAGGATCCGGCTCAGCACCGTCTCCCGAGCCGTCGCCGACAACTCGGCGTCCCGCTCCCCCTCCGGCGTCGCGATCAGGTTCAGCACCACGCCCATGCCCGTCGCGTGCACCAGCCGCGCCGCGCGTTCGACGCTCACGCGAAGCCGGCCCGCCTCCGCGACGCGCTCGACGATGCTCCGCAGCATCGCCTCGGCCTCCCGGGCGGCCGGCGAGGTGCGACCCGGGCGCGCGTCCCCGTACATGAGCACGTAGAACTCCGGGCGCGACAGCCCGAACTCGACGTGGAGGTCCCAGCCGCGACGCAGGTCCTCGACCGCGTCACCGGTGGAGCCCAGCGCGCGCTTGCCGGTCAGGTACTCGTCGAACCCGTACGCGGCGACCGCGTCGAGCAGGCCGTCCTTGTCGCCGAAGAGCCGGTAGAGCGCCGGTGGCTGGACACCCGCCGCCGCGCTCACCGCGCGGGTCGAGAGGCCGTCACGCCCCTCCGCCACCAGCAGCGCGGCCGCCGCTTCAAGGATCCGCTCGCGGGTGTCCACCGCCGTCTTCGTCACCATGGTTCCAATGATAACAAATCCGGAGTAGCAGCCGTTCGATATCGATGATACTTTGTGGCAGGTATCAACGGAAACAGGAGAACCCATGCGCACCCGCACCCTCGGCCGGACCGGTCCGGCCGTCAGCGCCCTCGGCCTCGGCCTGATGGGCATGTCCGACCTCTACGGCCCGGCCGACGAGACCGAGTCGCTCGCGACGATCCACGCCGCCCTCGACGCCGGCGTCACCCTGCTCGACACCGGCGACTTCTACGGCATGGGCCACAACGAAATGCTGCTGCGCGACGCCCTGCGCGGCCGCGACCGCGACAAGGCGGTGATCAGCGTCAAGTTCGGCGCGCTGCGCGGCCCGGACGGCGCCTGGCTCGGCAACGACAGCCGCCCGGAGGCCGTCAAGAACTTTCTCGCCTACAGCCTGCGCCGCCTCGGCACCGACCACGTCGACGTCTACCGCCCGGCCCGGCTCGACCCGGCCGTGCCGATCGAAGACCAGGTCGGTGCGCTGGCCGAGCTGGTCCGGGCGGGCTACATCCGGCACATCGGCCTGTCCGAGGTCGGCGCCGAGACGCTCCGGCGGGCCGCCGCCGTGCACCCGATCTCCGACCTGCAGATCGAGTACTCGCTGCTCTCCCGCGGGATCGAAGCGGACATCCTGCCGGTGGCGCGTGAGCTGGGCATCGGCGTCACCGCGTACGGCGTCCTCTCGCGCGGCCTGCTCAGCGGGCACTGGGCGCCGTCGCGGGAACTGACCGCGGGCGACTTCCGCGGCCACAGCCCCCGGTTCCAGGGTGAGAACCTCGACCGCAACCTGGCGCTGACCGACGCCCTGGGCAAGCTCGCCGCCGGCAAGGGCGTCACGACTGCACAGCTCGCCATCGGCTGGGTCGCCGCGCAGGGCGAGGACATCGTCCCGCTGGTGGGTGCCCGCACCCGCGCCCGGCTGGCCGAGTCCCTGGGCGCCGACCTCGAGCTCACGCCCGGTGACCTGGCGGAAATCGAGGCCGCCGTCCCGGCCGGGGCCGCGGCGGGCGACCGCTACGCCGCCGCCCAGCTCGATCACCTGGACAGCGAGAAGTAGTCGATCGCGACGCGGTGGGCGAGGCGGCGCAGCAGCGGCGCCGCCTCGGCCATGCACCGCGCCGGGTCCGGTTCGAGGTCGGTCAGCGCGTACGCGGCCGCGATGCCCGCCTCGGCCAGCTCTACCGAGGACAGCTGACAGCGCCCGGACACCGCGACGCACGGGATGCCCTTCGCCGCCGCGGCCCGGGCCACCCCGGCCGGCGCCTTGCCGGACAACGTCTGCGTGTCCAGCGAGCCTTCCCCGGTGATGACCAGCGAGGCTCCGGACAAAGCGGCGTCGAACCCGAGCAGGTCGAGCAGCAGCTCGATGCCCGGACGCATCCGGGCGCCGAGCACGGCCATCGCGGCGAAGCCCACTCCCCCGGCGGCGCCCGCGCCGGGCTTCGAAGCGAACTCCGGACCGGCGTGGGACGCCCAATGCCGCAACGCGGCGTCCAGCGTCCCGACCTCGTCGGGGGACGCGCCCTTCTGCGGGCCGTAGACGAACGCGGCCCCGCGTAGGCCATACAGCGGGTTGTCGACGTCGCTCGCCAGCTCGATGTCCACTCCGGACAAGTCCACCCGGGACAGATCCAGCGAAGCGAGCCGGGACAACGCCACGCCACCCGGTGGAAGGTCCTGCCCGGCGCTGTCGAGCAACCGGGCACCCAGCGCGGCCAGCATGCCCGCGCCGCCGTCGGTGCAGGCACTGCCGCCGACGCCGAGCACGATCCGGCGGCCCCCCGCCCGCACCGCGGCCGCCAGCACGTCGCCGGTGCCGGCGCTGGTCGCGGTGAGCGGCGCCGGCGCCCCGGGCAGCCGGTGCTGCCCGGACGCCTCCGCCAGCTC